>SXHT01000212.1 GCA_005773095.1 Planctomycetaceae bacterium | reverse complement strand
ATACGCGGGGGAAAACTTTTTTCCGGTGTTTCGACTCTGGGGCGGGTTGAGAACCAGAACAGGGGGCCAACCGGAGCGTTTTCCAACGGCCATCTCGGGTCTTTCGCAGACCTTCGTCGTGGGGAACCTCGTGTTCCAAGTCGTTGTTTCGCTCGCGAGTCACCTCACGTGACCAGCGGCGGCGGGATTGCCAGCCACGCAATGCGTTCGAGAATCGCGGCGAACAAACGGCGCGGTGTGAGCGTCTGGATTGTGGGTGGAAAATCCGCACTTCGTGTCCTTCGTGGTGGCCATCTACCGTCGCCAAAGTCTTGAAGTGGACAACGAAGTCGTTTACCCGGTTCGACCTGCATGCATACCCTCTTGTGCCTTCGGCACCGGGACAGCAATAGCTGTCCCGGCTACCCGGCTGCGGAAATCCCTCCGGGATGAGGAATTGGTCCGCAAGGACGTCCCGATATTTCGATCGAGGCAATCTCGATGGGGCCTGCGTTCGGCATGAAATGAGTTGATCGAAATCGCCATGCCGGCCGGCAAAGCCGGCCCTACTCGTTGACGCTCAGCAAGTCCACACAATCTTGACGCTCACAGGGTGGTTGCCCAAGGAGGTACCCGGGAAGATGCGCCTTGTCCCACTCGCATTGCCCCGCCGTCTGCTGAATGCCGTCTGCTGAATGCCAATTGCGACCTGCAATGTTATTGCATCTTTGGCGGCGCTTTGCCGACGCGGACTGGCACGTCGATCGCCCGTCGATCACGAAAGACTTGCAGCAGGACTTCTTTTCCGACTTCGGTCAGACTGACCAGGCTAATCAGGTGACTGTCGTTGTCGATCCGCACGCCGTTGTAGCGGAGGACGATATCGCCTGCCTGCAACTTGGCGACCTCGGCGGGCGATCCGGGAGTGATGCGCGTAACCCGCGCGCCGCGAGGCCGATTCAGCCCCACGGCCATGGCAACCGCGGGGCCAAACTTGCTGTCGAGCGCGACGCCCAAGTAAGCCCGCTCGACGGCGCCTCGCTCAACCAGTTGCTTGACGATCACCATGACCATGTTGCTGGGAATCGTAAAGCCAATGCCTTCGCTGCCACCCGAACTGCTGGCAATGGCGGTGTTCATGCCAATGACCTCGCCGCGCAAGTTCAGCAGGGGCCCGCCGCTGTTGCCGGGATTGATTGCCGCGTCGGTTTGCAGGAAGTCTTGGAACTGGACGTCGTCGCCCAATTCCAGGTCGCGCCGCCCTTTGGCGCTAATAATGCCGAAGGTCACGGAGTGGCTAAGGCCGAAGGGGCTGCCCACGGCCAGCACAAAGTCGCCGATCTCAACTGCGTCGCTGTTGCCAATCCGCGCTGCCACGATTCGAGGCGCGGCAATGGCTAAGGCGGCGACGTCGGTTTCCGGATCGGCCCAGACCTTCGTGGGCGTGATTTCGCGATTGTCGGCCAGGCTGACTTTGATATCGCCAAGCGCCGCGTTTCTCACGACGTGGCGATTCGTAATCACAAAATACTTGCCGCCAAGCTCGATTACAAAGCCACTGCCCGCTTCTTCGATTTGGCCGCGGCGAGCGGCCCGCGGCATCGACTGATCGGACTTATCGGTATCAATATGAACGACCGAAGGGCCGGCCAGCTTGATCACGTTCTTCAGCAGATTGCTATGTCTTTCCAGCGAAGCGACTTCTTGCGCCAGCGCTGCAAAAGCAGAGGATTGCTGGATCTCAGTCTGCTCGTCGTCGCCAGGGATGTCTTGGGCAGTCAGTGGCCGGGCTGGCAGCGAGAAAACACAACCCACAATTACGAGCAGATCCGACCAGCGACTTCGCCGCAGCCAATGCCAGCCAATCATCATGGAGACCCCCTGAGCGTCGCGGGAATGGTGCCGACCATTTTAGTGTAGCACGAGCCGGTCGAGGTCGGGAGTCGGCTTTTCGTGCAGCGTAAAGCCGGACTTCCGGCTCCTGGCCCCGGCAGCGCATGCAAAACCCCCTGGTCGAGACCGGGGGTTCTGTGTTGTTTCACAACCTGCGGCGCTCAGGATACGTCCAACTCGATGTCGTTGATCGAAACATCGGCATCACCCGAGTTGTCGGTCACCCGGCCCCAATCGTGGTCGTGCCCGCCGCTGTGCCCCTGGCGTTCGGCCTCGCGCTGGCAATCGATGCACGAAGTGGCATAGGGCAGGGCATGCAATCGGGCCATGGGGATGTTGCATCCGCAGGCTTCACACAAGCCGTACTGGCCTTCGCGCATCCGCAGCAGAGCGTTTTCAATATGCGACAGCTCACGGCTTTCGACCTCAGCCAATTGGCTGCAAATCTCATCCTGGGCCGAGTCGAGGGCTGCGTCGATCACGTCTCCCGACGATTGAGCGCGAAGCTCCTTCAGCAAACTCAAGTCACCAGCCAGCGCGGTTCGCAGGGCGTCGCGGCGCATGATCAAAGTCTGGCGCATGCTCAGGATCGAATCTTTACGTGCCATCGTGAGTTCACCTTGGTGCGTCCGATCTGGGCATGATGCCGAAGGATATGTGCCCCCCTTCCGCCGCCGCCTACTATCGAACCTCCGTTAGAGAAATGGAAAAAATGCTGGATGCGTCTACGTGACTAATAGTTGCTACCGACGATTTGCTCTTGCGTCCGCCGAAAGGCCGCAACTGAACTATAGTACGCAATCGACCGAATTCCGTTCGGAAGGCTTGTGACAATCGGAACAATGTCCGCGGCTAACCCGCCGGTTGGCCGGGAAACAGCCCTATTACGCTTGCCAGCGTAGCGACTGCTCATCCCCCTGCGGTAAACCGTCACAGCGGACACTTGGGATGTATCCGCCGTTAGCGACAGCAAAAGGCAAACCGGCAATTCGCAAACATTTAATCGGCACAACCAGCAAAGGTATCCAGCAAATTTTGCCGCTAGCAGCCGTTCGCCGCTCAGATGGTCCGGTGTCGTCGTGTCGCGTTTTGACCACGTATGTTGCGTAACGTACATCCTTGTTAAGGGAGCCGGGGGCGCCCACGGCCGATCCGTTTTCGTGCTGTCGCGCGGAAGGGGTGTCGATGGCGGTTTGAGACTGAGCCAGTTTGGCGGGGTGGCTGGGGATTGGGTTGCTTGTTAACTGGCTGGGGGAATTCGAATCGGTGGTTGCTGATTTGAGAAGTTATCGGCCTT
>SXHT01000211.1 GCA_005773095.1 Planctomycetaceae bacterium | reverse complement strand
GTCATCCGTTGCTCAATCGGCTCCGGCGGCGGGAGGCAAGTCGAGTCTTCCCGTGCCAATCCAGCACAAACCGACAAATCCCCGAGTCCTGCAGCACATCAGCGCGGTCAAGGCAAAGTTGAATCGCAACAAGAACATCTCCAACCAGCACGTTGGCAAGAAGCCGCGTCGCCATTGGCGAGATCGTGTCGTGGTGATGGTCCGCGATTCCTACTGGCTGCACGCCTTTTGGGAGCTCACACAGGCCAGCATTTCGCGGATTGAGTCGGCGATGCATGCAGACTGGCACCTCGCCCGGCCCGTGCTTCGGCTCATGGAAGTCACCGAAGGGGGCACCACCAGCGCCAGCGAACGCGTGATTAAGGACATCGAAATCCACGGCGGACTGAGCAACTGGTACGTCCACGTTGACGATCCGCCCAAAAGCTATCGAATCGAAGTCGGCTACCTCGCCGGCGACAAGTTCTTCGGTGTGGTGCGCAGCAATGTGGTAACCACTCCCGCCCCGGGCTCGAGTGACGCGATCGACGAGCACTGGACCGACGTGGCCCGGAACTTCGACAAGATTTACGCCATGAGCGGCGGTTATTCGTCCGACGGCAACAGCACCGAGCTGCAAGAATTGTTCGAAGAACGCTTGCGCCGACCGATGGGTTCGCCGATGACGACACGATACGGTCACGGCGCCGACATGCTGTTTCCGCCATCGAAGGGCTTCGTGTTCGAAGTTGACGCGGAATTGATTGTTTATGGTGTTTGCCAATCGAATGCGCACGTCACCGTGCGGGGCGAGCCGGTCAGGCTTCGGTCCGATGGCACCTTCACCTTGCGGATGAATCTGCCCAACCACCGCCAGGTAATTCCCGCGGTGGCCTGTACTCCCGATGGCAGCGAACAACGCACGATTGTGCTGGCCATCGAACGCAACACCAAGGTGATGGAACCGGTGGTCCGTGAGGCCGATGACTGATCCCGCGGCCGAAAGCCATTCAGCAGAAGCTTGACAGCCGGCGGCCAATCGTCGGCGGCTTCACGGGCCCGGGACTGGCTCATTTTCCCGGCGAATTCGCCAGAGACGCATCGTTCTGTCAGGAGGTTGTCCAACGTGGTTCCCGGGAAAATGTGTCCCCCTTTCTTGGCCCCCTCGCGCAAATCCCGGGGATGGACAACGGCCGCCCAGCAATGCTCCCCAGGAGTTTGCCCGCCGGCCGGCATCCCGTACAATTCTGGCGGAACCCATCCATGTGACTGAGCCTCGCTTGTGTCCAACGACATTGCCCATGCCCTGTCCGGTTGGCCGTTTGATCCCGAGCGGATGACCGTGCGCATTGTTCGCGGCGACGATGGTCGCGACAAGATTCAAGTCCGTCTCGACTTGGGCGTATTGCAGATGGATTTTCATGGTCGTCCCGATGGAGATCGCGTCGGCGAGTTCGACTCGTGGCTCGACCACTATCAGGCACAGTTGCGAGAGCACGAGGCAGGACATCCCGATGGTCCGCCTAGACTGCTCGAGTCGGAAGACTGCCTCAGGCTGCTCCGCGAAGGCGTGCAGTACTACCATCGCTACCTCAGCTTCTGGCACCTTCAACGCTATGAAATGTGTGCCCGTGATACTGCCCGCAATCTGCGTCTATTCGCCTTTGTCCGCGAATACGCGCGCCACGACCGGGACAAATTGCAGTTTGACCAGTGGCGGCCCTACGTCACGATGATGCACACCCGTTCCGTCGCCACTCCGCTCTTGGAGCTGCGAGACATTCCAGCCGCGCTGGGAGCAATCGACGCCGGCGTAGAGGCGATCCGCCAGTTTCTGATCGACTACGATCAGTTGCCGCGAGCGGAAGAGTGCGATGAGTTGCAACAGCTCATCAAATGGCGGGAAGAAATTGTCGTCCGGCAGGCGGGAGTGCCGAGGATTGGAACGTCCATTAAGTCGGTGGAATCGCTGCGCACCGAACTCGATCGTGCGATCGCCGAAGAACGCTTTGAAGATGCCGCCAGGCTGCGCGACGAAATCCGTCGCATGTCCAACAACGTCTCCCCCAGCACGGGGCCGATGTAATCGCACGCCTGGCCGACGCCGATCGACGGAAATTCGTTGGCTTTCCATCCGTCGCTTTGCTGGCTGGCCAAGGGTGGATCTATCCCAGCACACGGCCGATTTCCACCGACGCGGCCAGACTCTGCCCCAGTGCGATAAAGTCGTGGGCCGATGCGGGAGCGGGCGCAAACGCGGTCGGCGGGTCGTTGAGATTGGCCCGGACGCTCACGGTCACCAGATCGTACACGGAATACACAACTTCCATGGCTGTCTCGCGGATAGTAACGGTAGATCAAGTCCATCGAGGTTTCCCAGCAAGTATCTTAGGCGGAAGTTCGGAGTTGCGAAGCGCTGCCAGTGCAGCGAATCTCGAGTCTGCTTGTCCGCAGACACTCCGGAAAGTAGACTGCAGATTGAACATTGAACTGGAAGCTTATCCCTACTTGGAGCCCGAAGATATCGATTCGGCGCTTGCTTATGCTGCCAGGCGCCTTAGTAGTAATCGAACTGAATCGTCATCGAGTTCGCGTTCTGCCGCTTTAGGGAGGTGCAGCAAAACCAACTGATGAGCGAGTTTCCAAACAAACGCGATCAACTTATTCAAACCCTCCGCGACTGCGGCAGTGTGGCGGTGGCGTTTTCCGGCGGGGTCGATAGCGCGGTCGTGGCCAAGGCCGCTCACTTGGCGCTTGGCGATTGCGCCGTGGCGGTCACGGGAGTAAGCAACAGTCTGGCGGCCGGTGAGTTGGACGAAGCTCGAGAGATTGCCCGGCTGATTGGCATTCGGCACGAAGTGATTTCGACCGATGAATTTGCCAGGCCCGACTATCTTCGAAACGCGCCGGACCGGTGTTATCACTGCAAAACGGAACTCTATGCCCAGCTCGACGGACGAACCGAGCGGTTCGGCGTGGCGGTAATCGCAAACGGCGCCAATCTCGACGACGCCGGCGACTATCGACCTGGAATGAAGGCGGCCTCGGAACATGCCGTTCGCAGTCCGCTCATCGAATGTGGATTCACCAAAGCCGATGTTCGTGCTCTTGCGCAAGAATGGAATCTGCCGATCTGGGACAAGCCCGCCAGCCCCTGTTTATCGAGCCGAGTCGCCTACGGCGAAGAAGTGACGCCCGAGCGATTGCAGATGATCGACGCCGCCGAGCAGTTTCTCCGCGCACAGGGACTGCAAACCGTTCGCGTCCGTTACCACAAGGGGGACCTGGCTCGGCTGGAAGTTCCTGCCGAAGCGCTGCAAAAACTCTGCGAACCGGCGCTGCGCGAGCAACTGACCTTGCATCTCAAGTCCCTTGGCTTCAAATTCATCACGCTCGACCTGGAAGGGTTTCGCAGCGGCAGTTTGAATGTGTTAGTGCCCGTCGAATCGCTCACCAAGGCGTGAAGTGGGGGGAGACGCCTCGCGTCGCCTTGGTTTCGTTCGGACCGTCTGCATCTCGATCCTGCGCTGCACGACAACGCCTCGGCATACGCGGCTTTGGCCCGTTTTAGGTTCCGTCGCGCAGACACAAGTTCCGGAGCCGAATCGTGCGGCTGTCGCCACGGCACAGCGAGTGCGCCTACGGTTGCGTTGGCTGCGACGATCTCGGCAGGCTGGCCAGACGGCCCACGACAATCCCCACGACTAACGACACAGGCGCGGTCCACAGGAACTCCAATCCACCCAGCTTGTAGAAGGCGATGCCCACGGCCACGCTAACACTTGCGAAGGTTGCGGCAATGGCCCCTCGCGGATTGGCCCACGGAACAAACAGCGCTAGAAAGAACAAAACGAACAGCGGCGCCGTCAGCAGGTTCACAACCTTGATGCATAGTTCCAGCAGGTTCGATGCCAGTTGCCCCACGAACATGCTCAAGAGAACCGTGATCACGCCAATCAGCACGGAGGCGATGCGCGCCGCTCGCACGGTTTCGTGTTGCGACCATTGTGTCTTTTGCAGGCGACTCATGAAGTCGGTCGTGATGACTGCGCTGGCCGAGTTCATGCCAGACGACAAGCTCGACATGGCGGCGGACAGCATCGCCGCGATGACCAATCCAGCCAGGCCCCCAGGCAGGACCGTGACGACAAACTGCGGCAGCAGTTCGTCGGCTTGATCGACCAAGGCTGTCGCCGAGGAAAGCCCTTCGGGATGATTTGTGAAGTATGCGAGCACCGCCAGTCCGACCAAGGCGAGCAGCACCGCCATCAGAACTTCGGTCAGCAGATGAACGCCGAACGAGCGGCGAGCGGATTTCACATCGCGGGTCGAAAGGTAACGCTGGATCGCCATCTGATCCGAGCCGCAGGTGCAGGTCATCCAGACCAGCATGTTCAACATCGCTCCCATGAACGTTACGCGGACGTCGGCCCGGAACCAGAAGACCGGTTCTTGCCAATGCTCCGCCCAGACCTTCGGCCACCAGGCGCCGACGCCACCCAGATCGACGGTAACGACGGCCACGACCACAACGGCGCCGGCGCACATGATCAGCGATTGCATGGCATCGGTCACCACGACCGCGCGCATCCCCCCCTCGGCGGCATAGACCAGCGTGATGACGCCCATCGCCACCGAGAGAAACGGCGCCCAGAACGGATCAAGCCCCAGCAGTGGGACGAGAACCTTGTTCGACGTCGCATAAAGAATGGCGGACATCCAGACGATGCGTAGCGCCATGAACATCGTCGCTCCGAGCAATCGTCCGGTGAGTCCCAACCGCTTCTCGAGCAGCTCATAGCCGCTGGTCACCTCCTGGTCCATGAATCGGGGAATGAGCACCCAGCCGATGATCAGCATCGCCACGGGAAACCCCATGAGCTGCGAGAACATCATCGGCCCGTTCTTGATCATTTCTCCGGGATACGCCAGATACGACAACGTGCTGGTCAGCGTGGCGAACAGCGAAAGCCCGATCATCAGCGGACTCATGCTGCGTCCGCCGAGCAGATAGTCGTCCGACGTTTGCACGCGATTCTTGTAAAATCGCCCAATGGCCAACATGGCGACGGCGTAGAGGGCGATCACGCCCAGGTCGAGACTTCGCATGCGGGGAGCTCCTCACTCCGGATGGAACGGATACAGCCGGCGGTTCAAACGTTTGAATGGGAGGTGTCCCAGGTTATGGACGCTCGGCTCCGAGACGACATGGATGGAACCCGCCCACGATTCAAATCCGGCGCGAAAGTGCGCGGCCGATTTGACTCCGATGTAGCGCATCCGGCGCGGGTCGAGTTGCAGCGTCCGCGCGAAGGCCGTATCGAACGGCTGCTCGCGGAGCGTCGTCAGCAACACATGGATGCCATTCTGCTCAATATGCGCGGACGGCCCCAGGTTGTTCTCCAGACCCGCGAACATCGGTCCATCGTAGCGAAACTTTCCGTCCGAAAGGGCGGCGACGCGCGCGGTCATTCGCACCGGCTCGCCTTGCAAAGCGGACGCCTTTCCGCCGACATCGAGCGTTAGCGTCGCGCCGACGCCGGCCGCATTGCACTGCTGCACGGCTTCCGGGTCGGTGATGTTGAGCACGCAGGCGTCCCGCAGGCCGGCTTCAAGGAACGCCCGCAGCATGCCGGTGCTGTCTCCCGGCGAGCCCCCTCCGGTGTTGTCGCGCATGTCGGCGAAGATCACGGGAAAGCGCCCGGCGGATTGGGCTAGAGCCAGTGCCTCGCGCGTGGGTGGCATGTCGAAATGCCAGTCCGCGCGGCGCTCGTAGCACCATTGGCCCAACGCGTCCGCGTGACGCTGGGCCGCGCCACGATTGTTGTCGGTCACCACATACACCGACGATCCCATGTCGGGGACGTCCGCGAGGAAATAGCAGGTGGCAATCGACACGCAGATAACGCCTGGCAGTGCTTTGATCCGCTCCAGTTCGGCGATCGCTTCTCGCATCGGCGAGTGGGCCGTCACCTGGTTCATTCCCCAGACCATCGGAATCTGATGCAGGGCCATCGTCGGCCGCAGTCCTGCGTGCCAGATGCGGGCCAGCACGTCGGCACACTCGCGAGCCCGCTCGGCCATGTCGACTTCGGGATAGGACTTGCGGCCGATCAGCACGTCGGCCATTTCCACCATCAAGGGCGTGACGTTCGAGTGGATATCCAGCTCGGCGAGAATCGGCACGCCCGGCCCCACGGTCTGGCGAATTTTGGCGAGGATGTATCCCTCGGCGTCGGGCACGCCATCCGGCCCATCCAGATCGCCGGCGCACATCGAACCATGCAGTTGGAGCAGCACGCCATCCACCGATCCGGCCGCCTCAATGCCCGCGAGCAACTCGTTGACGAGACGATCGAACAGTGGCCGAGGCGTCGGAGCGCTGGTGTTTGCTTCGGCGAAGAGTGTCGGAATCAGCTCGAAACCGTGCTGCGCCGCACCGTCGATGAAGCCGCCGATCGGCGTGTTCGTTCCCCGCAGGACTTCCAGGATTTCGCCGCCGCGCAGCAGAAAACGCTCGAGGTAACTCTGCAACGTCGTCGCCACCGGCGTGAACGTGCTGGTCTCGTGGCTGATGCCTCCGACAATAACGCGCTTCATGAAGGCCCTGTGCTTGCGAGAACCGTATCGCTCAATCAGCCCGGCGAGGGCATTCTAAGCGATCCGATCTGCCGGCTCAATCCCCGACTCCGCCTCAGGCTATCAAGACGACCCTTGCCGAGCCACGCTCGCAAACCCACAATTGTCCCAACACCTAATCCTCATGGGGAGAAAACGACATGCGTCGACAGGTAGGGCTCATCGGGGTATTTCTCATGACAGTGGCAACCGCGACAGCCGACGACAAGACGGAGTTCGGCAAGATGCCCGACGGCACCGCGGTCCAGCAATACACGCTGAAGAACCGCAACGGCATGAACGTCAAGATCATCACGCTCGGCGGTATCATCTCCGAACTGCACGTACCTGACAAAGACGGCAAGTTTGACGATGTCGTCCTCGGCTTCCACAACCTTGACGGCTACCTCCAGGGGCACCCCTATTTTGGCTGCATCACTGGCCGCTATTGCAACCGCATCGCCAAGGGCAAATTCACCCTCGACGGCAAGGAATATACGCTGGCGGTCAATAACAAGCCGAACCACCTGCACGGTGGGGTCAAAGGATTCGACAAAGTCGTCTGGAAGGCCGCTCCTTTACAACTCGAAGCGGGGCAAGGCCACGGCATCGTCTTAACCTACCGCAGCGTCGACGGCGAAGAAGGTTATCCCGGCAATCTCAACGTCACGGTTCGCTATATCCTTCTTGACGACAATACCCTCGTCATGCAGTACGAAGCCAAGACCGATAAGCCGACGGTAATCAACCTGACGAATCACAGCTACTTCAACCTCGCGGGCATCAGGGGCGGCGATGTGCTGGGACACGAATTGGAGATCAACGCCGATCAGATCACGCCGACCGACGACACCTTTATTCCCACCGGCAAGATCGTGAACGTGAAAGACACGCCGTTCGATTTCACCGCGGCCAAGGCAATCGGCAAGGACATCGGGCAAATCAAAGGCGATCCGGGGGGTTACGATTTGAATTACGTAGTGGGGGGTTCGACGGGCGACCTTCGCCACGCAGCCAGCGTGCATGAGCCGAAGACCGGCCGCACCATGGACGTGTTCACAAAGGAGCCTGGAGTGCAGTTCTACAGCGGCAATTTTCTCGATGGCAAAGTCATCGGCAAAGGTGGCGTTGCCTACAAGAAACACTTCGGCTTCTGCCTGGAAACGCAACACTATCCGGACTCTCCCAATCAACCAAACTTTCCGAGCGTGGTGCTGACGCCCGGCAGCAACTACTCGACGTCCACCATTTATCGCTTCGGCGTGAAGCGATAGTCGGCCCGATGGCGAGCCGAGCCGTGCCGTGTCATTGGCTTGGCTCGCTTTGGTTTTCGCGAGATGCTCGGTGAGAACTACCACCACGTGCTCACCTCGGATCGTTGGACGGCGTACACCTGGATCAAACGTCGGCAGTTGTGTTGGGCACATCTGCGGCGCGACTTTCAAGCCATGATCGACCGGGAGAACAGCGGCAGCTTTGTCGGTCAGGACGACTTGAACATCGTCTTGGGTGACTGGGGAAATATGCCACCGGGCGACCCACGTGCCGACCCCAGTGGCGATGGATTTGTTGGTCAGGACGACCTGAATCCCGTGTTGGCCGATTGGGGACAAGGCACGCCG
>SXHT01000210.1 GCA_005773095.1 Planctomycetaceae bacterium | reverse complement strand
GATTTCCTGGTAAGCGCCAATCAGGAAGGCGCCCAGGTAGTACGGCTCTCCATTGAAGCTGTGCAAGGGCAATGTCTTCTTGACGTCGCGGCGGTCGATGAATTGGTCGATCTTGCCGTCCGAGTCGCACGTGATGTCCCCCAGCACCGCGTGCCGCGTCGGCTTCTCGTTCAATCGGTGAATCGGCATCACCGGGAAAAGTTGCTTGATCGCCCAACTGTCGGGCATCGACTGGAACAGAGAAAAATTGCAGAAATAGGTGTCGCTTACCAACGCGTCGAGACCTTCCAGTTCCTCGGGCACAAAATCCATTTGCTTGGTGATCTTCTGAATCTTGTGGCAGATGGCCCAGAACAGATTCTCCGCCTGGCTGCGCTGGTCAAGCGAAAGATAGCCCGTTGTGAACAGGCTCATCGTTTGCTCGAGCGACTGCTGAGCGTCGTGAAAGACCTCCAGAATATTGCGTGTCGTGATGTTCTGGTACGTATCGAGCAAGTCGCGCAGGGGCTGCTCAACATCGTCGGCAAGCTGCCTGGGAATGTCGTTTTCACCGAGGCCCGAGACGCCGAGCACGCCGAACACCAAGGCACTATGGTACGCCACGACGGCCCGGCCGCTTTCGCTGATAATCGTGGGGTGAGGCACGCCGGCCTCGTCACAGACGCTTTGAATGTGGTAGACGACATCGTTGGCGTATTCTTGCAAAGTGTAATTCGCCGACGACTCGAAGTTGGTTTGCGAGCCGTCGTAATCGACCCCCAGCCCGCCGCCGACGTCGATGTATTTCAGCCCTGCGCCTTGCCGGCTCAACTCGGCGTAGACGCGGACGGCCTCGTTGAGCGCGCCTTTGATCTGCCGAATGTTGGTGATCTGGCTGCCAAGATGAAAGTGCAGCAGTTGGAAGCAATCCTCCATGCCCGCATCCTTGAGTTCCCTGAGAGCGCGGAGGATCTCGGTTACCGTCAGTCCGAACTTGCTGCGATAGCCACCCGACTGCTGCCAGCGTCCGCTGCCGCGGGCCGCCAATTTCACGCGCATGCCAAACGTGGGCCGCACACCGACCTTTTCGGCGAACTTCATGATCAGGCCCAGCTCGGTGTATTTCTCGACGACCGGGATCACCTTGCGGCCGATCTTGGCGGCGAGCATCGCCATTTCGATGAACTCAGCATCCTTGAAGCCGTTGCAGATGATCGGCGTGGCGTTGTCGGTCATGGCCACGACGGCCAGGAGTTCGGGTTTGCTGCCGGCTTCGACGCCGAACTCATAGGGCTGGCCGAAGCGCAGCACCTCCTCGACGACCTGCCGTTGCTGATTAACCTTGATCGGGTAGACGCAGCAATACTTACCGCCGTACTTGTGTTCGGCGATGGCGGAGGCGAAGGCGTCGTGTATTTCACCCAACCGATGTTTGAGGATGCCGGCAAACCGGATCAGAATCGGCAGGTCGATGCCGCGCAGTTGCAGCCGATCAACGAGCTGTTTGAGATCGAGCGACTGAGATCCGTCTTTCGTGGGATGCACGAGCAGGTGGCCATTCGGCGCGACGGAAAAATACCCTTTGCCCCAGCGTGCGACGTCGTACAACTCCGACGCGTCGGTGGCCGTCCATCGCTGGACCTCTTGATCGAGCATCGTGAGAATCTCCCGGTGCAGAGTGCTCAAGGTTTAAGCCCTGCATTGTAGGCCACCTGCCCTGCTGCGTCGAGATTTATTCACGGGTTAGTGGTGGGCCAGTTTCAGCGTAGTCATCACGCTCCGCGTGATGAATTCCTCACGCGGAGCGTGAGGACTACACTTTCCGGCCAAGCTGGCCCACTAACCACGGGTTCCACGATTGAGATTTCGCTCAGCGGCGCCATCGGGTAGCTTCATCCATCGGAGCGCGTTGAGATGGATATCCGCTGGCTCGTCAGCGTCGATGCAAGTAGCCTTCACGCGGCAAGGCAAGTGCTGCGCGGTGGCCTCCTCGTGGACACCGTGCTGGCCGAGAAACACTCACAGCCGTTGGATCAGTTACGAAGCGCCGACGAAGCCTGGCAGATCGATCCGATCGTGCTCGTGGAGCATCTGACGGCGGCATCCGTTGAGTCGTCGAGTTGTGATCAACAGGTTCGGTTGGCGATCCGCAAAGTGGCTGGCGAATCATCGGTGCCTCGCATGGCGGCGGCCGTCACAGGCTGGATACAGCAAATGCTGGGCATATTCCTGCAAGTTCACCCCCGAGCCCTCGAAGAACTGCAACTGCGTTCGGACCCCTTGCGCCAGCAGTGGGACGCCCGCGGCCCTGGGTTGATGGCCAGACTTCGATCGTTCCTCGGTCCTGAACCGCTCGTCGAGTCGGCAGACGTGATTCTGGTTCAGCCGGTCATGGGCGGCGGAGGCGAGGCATTCGTGCCTTACAACCGCGTGAGCTTTGAGGCGGTCCTGGCGAATCCCGTTGACGAGTTGCCGGAAGTGATTCGCCTCGGCTGGTTGCTCGCTCAACTGCAGCTTGATCTGCCGACCATCCAAGGCCAGCTTTCACGTCAGCGAACGCTGGAAGTGGGCGCATGGGCGGCAGTCCCGGCGATTCTGGCGGCCGCCCATGACGTGGAACTCAGCGGCCCCGTCGAAATAGCGCTGCCGAAAGCGCTCGCAGCCTGGCGGTTGCCAGCGGCCGATGCCGACACGTTGCTGGCCTGGTGGGAAACGTATCTTGCGGATTGCCCGCCGTGGGGCATTGGGCTGGCGGCCCTCGATCAGATGCGCGCCGAAAAACAGAACTAGCCTTCGCGAAACCGTCAACGCAGTGTCAATGGTAATCGTTCACGGGCCGGGGACTGGCTCATTTTCCCGGCGAAATCGCGAGAGGTGCATCGTTCTGTTGGCTGGTTGCCCAGCGTGGTTCCCAGGAAAATGTGCCCCCGGGTCCCATACTTTGGGACTGCCATTGCCGCGCCTGGGCCTTGGCCGCTAAGATCCCGCCCCGTTTTTCTTGGGGGCTTGCAGGCGGAGCATGTTGTATGGCTTGGGAGCGAGAGCGCGAAGCGTTTCGGCGGCAGGAATCGCCGGGCGTCCTGTTTTTCCGCGTGGCCGTGATGCTCTCCTGTCTGATTCTGCTGCCGCTCGCGGCAATCCTGGGTAGCGCATTCCCCAATCTGGTGAAGTCACAAATCATCGAGCGAATTACGTCGCTGGCCGGCCTGCAGAGCTACCCGGGCCAGACTCCGCCGTCCGCCTTCGCTGACGGAACGGCTCCCTCACCAGAGCGCGCGGTTGAGGCTCCTCGCTGGAACAACGTCCAACGGGCGCCGGCATGGCAGCCGGCCGTCTCTCCAATGGCCGCGCATCAGGTCGACTACACGACGAACATGCCCGAACCGCCCCCGCATGCGGTCGAGCCGATTCCGCAGACGGCGGATCATTTCACCGACATTCAGCAGCGTCTTCGCAGCTACGGCGCCAACCATTATGCCCTGGAATCCTTTGGCAATGGGGGGGAACTTTACCGCTTTCAATGCACATTTCCGTCGCCCGGTTGGAACTCCACGACGAATTTCCAAGCCACGGACCGCGACCCGTTGGTCGCCATGGCGAACGTGCTCAAGCAGGTCGAAGCGCTGCGGCAGCAGCGCGCCAACTGGCGAGAGGATCCCAGCAGCGGCCTGGGTCGGTAGCATTCGCTTGCGGTTTCGGGCGTAAGTTCGTAGGCTTGCAGATTGCTTCGAGCCCATGGCTGCGACCACGATTTGGCGTGTGAGCGTGAGACTTCGTAAACTCCTTGCATGGGGACGCGCGTCGGCTGGAACCTGGCCAACCCTCGTCAAGCCCCATCATCGCTGGCAAGTTCGGCGGGGCAGACCGCGATCTGCTGGCGATTCGCCAGGCTCCCAGGCTCGCGATGGCCGACTGGCTCGAACGGAGGCCGTGCTGTTTGTCGCCCGGGAGCCTCTCTCAAGCCGCAAGCTGGCACATTTTGCAGGGCTGCTGGACGGTACGGAAGCGCGCACGCTTGTGCGGAGATTAAACCGGCTCTACGACGCAAGAGGGTGTGCCTTTCGCGTGAACGAAGTTGCTGGCGGGTTTCAACTTATGACGAGAGCCAAGTTTGCGGGCTGGCTCCGGCGGCTGTTCCAAACCCCGGTGGAAACGCGGCTTTCGGGCCCCGCGCTTGAGACGCTTGCCGTGGTCGCATACCGCCAGCCGGTTTTGCGGGCCGATGTGGATGCGGTTCGGGGCGTCGATTGCGGCGAGATTCTACGGCAGCTCATGGAGCGGGATTTGGTGCGGTTCTTGGGGCGATCGGACGAGCTGGGACGGCCCTACTTGTATGGGACCACCAAACGCTTCTTGCAAATTTTTGGCTTGAGGCACTTGGAAGATTTGCCCCGCGCGGACATATTGCGTGCTACGCAAACCCCGGCAGAAAATCCGTGGGATCGATCGGTCGTCGATTCTACGGCACTGGCCGACCTGACGAGGGAACTCAACGGGCCCATTGAACTGGCTTGATTGATCCGATACGCCGTATTGTGAACGAACACTATTGGAGGTTTATTCCGTGAACACAAGAACCGTGACCCCAGGCGATTGGGAGGAACAGATCACTCCAGGCGTCGCCGCGCTGTTGGAGGATGTGTACGACAGCCTGTTTGCCATTCGCGAGGTTCGCGCCGCCAAGATAGCGG
>SXHT01000209.1 GCA_005773095.1 Planctomycetaceae bacterium | reverse complement strand
CTATCCGCAGGAGTTGATTACGCCGAACCCCGACAAGTTCCAAAATGCATTCAACGATAGCAACACTAGCTGAATAAAAGTGTTATCTTGGGAGGTATTATGATTGGCACACTGAAACCGTAAATAGCATGATCAAGCGGGTACTTGATTCTGCACTCCGCGCTCGCGAGTACTGGTCCCAGCATCGTGAGATCGTGTTGCGAGTCCTGACCCACAACATCATGATTCTCAGCAGCAATGTTTTCTACAGAGCAGTTCTGACCCGTTTTCTTCCCCTATCGCCAAGCAACCGGCGGCGGCGACGTATACTATCTCTCTTCCTCTGCGTCCGGACGAATCACACGCATCTTGCTCGCCGATGTCAGCGGACATGGTGAGAAGGTATCGCACGAAGCGACAGAATTACGTGACTTGATGCGACGCAACGTGAACTGCATCAAGCAAACTCGCTTCGTCCGGGCGATGAACTGGAAGTTTGTCCCGTTTTCTGATCAGGGAGGCTTTGCGACTGCAGTAGCAAGCACGTTTTTTGCACGAACTATGATGTTCACTCTTAGTAATGCAGGCCACCCTGCTCTCCTTCTACTGCGTAAGAACACTACCGCGTGGTCCGAACTGAAGTTGCAAGCCACTGATTCAAGGCGTGTGACCGATTTGCCGCTGGGTATCCTCGATGACGCGACCTACGGACAAGTTCAAATCCCTTTTCAGCCCGGAGATGCGGTGCTATGCTACAGCGATGCAGTCTCGGAATCGATCGATTCCGACGGTCGCCAGCCAGGACAGTCCGGCGTTTTGCATTTAGTTCGTAGCCTGGATGCAGAAGCACCGGAAGATGTTATCCCCGAACTTGCCGTTCGCTTAAAAAGACTGTCAGCCGACAACCTGGAGCATGATGTTACGCTGATGATTTCCCAGGCAACCGGCAGTGGACCGACCCTGAAAGACAATCTACTTGCCCCTTTTCGACTCTTCGGCCCAGTGGCGGATCACACGGTCCTTGATTGATGCCCTTTTTCTTACGACAGTTGCCACCATGACAATCAGAAAAATGATCTACCTGGGCATTGTCAGCATCGTCATCGTGCTTGCCTATTTTGCCTGGAAGCTGACGGCGCGAAGTGCGTATGAATCGGCAGAATACACGGTGCTCGAATCGGATCGTCCATTCGAAATACGCCGCTATCCGGACCTGCCGATGGCCACGACCAACATGCAGTACGGATCGCAGGGGGACGATGGCAGTTTCATGCGCTTGTTTCGCTATATTGGCGGCGCGAACAAGCAAGAGCAAAAAGTGCCGATGACCACTCCCGTCTTCATGGAACCTGAGGCCAATGGTGCTCAGGGCCAGATGGGATTCGTGATCCCCAAGCATGTCGCGGAGCACCGTGTGCCGGAACCGACGGGCGAGCAAGTCCAGATTCGAAAACGGGCTGGTGGACGATTCGCCGTCATTCGATTCGCCGGGCGAATGAATCGCGAAACGGTGGCCAAAGCCGAAGAACAATTGCGAACGTGGATAAACAAGAAAGGATTAGTCGGCGAACTCGATGCGGAGTTGGCCGGCTACGATCCGCCCTGGACCCCCGGCCCATTTCGCCGCAATGAGGTTCTGATTCGCTTGAAATGAGCGATCATTTGCCGGTTAGCGTACCGAGTCCCAACAAGCCACCGTTATTCGGAGTACCACCGTCTATTGAACTGAACGTCTCCGCGCAACCGGGCCATTCTGGAACAGTGGTCGTTGCGCATGACCCTCGCCGATATCGCCTGTGGGCCGCGATTTGCGGTACCGTCAGCGTCGTCATGCTGTTGGCGAACGGTTGGTTGTCTTAGTGAAGTTCGAAACCGGGCGAAAATCAGCATCCTCATTGTGGCTTTGCTAGTTCTATGGTACCCAAGATTCGCTTTCAATCGCGGAACACCGCCCCCGTCCGCCGAGACGGCGAATTCGTTGTGTATTGGATGATCGCATTTCGGCGCACCGAGTGGAATTATAGTCTCCAGCGCGCCGTTGAATGGGCCGTCGAGCTTGGCCGGCCGCTCGTGATCTTCGAGCCTCTCCGGATCGGCTATCGGTGGGCCAGTGATCGTCTGCACCAGTTCGTGATCGATGGCATGGCCGACAACGCCGCACGGGTTGCCGCCGCAAGAAACCGCGGCGTGCTGTACTTTCCCTATATCGAGCCGAGGCCTGATCATGGCAAAGGGCTGCTCGCTGCGCTTGCCGAACATGCTTGCGTCGTGGTCACGGACGACTTCCCGTGTTTCTTTCTTCCGCACATGGTTGCGGCGGCGGCCATGAGACTTCCAGTACGGTTGGAACAGGTGGACTCTAACGGCCTGCTGCCCCTGCGCGCGACGGATCGCATCTTCACATCGGCATTTTCGTTTCGCGCGTTCTTGCAGAAAGAGCTGCCGGCATATCTTGCCGACATGCCAGTTCACGATCCAATCTCAAAACCCGCGCTTCCACCGCTGAAATTTCTTCCGGCAGAGATCATGCGGCAGTGGCCACCGGCCGCGGACAAATTGCTGGCAGGAGATGCTGCAAGCCTTATGACTTTGCCGATCGATCATTCAGTTAGTGTCGTGGAGCAACAAGGAGGTACGACCGCCGCACGCAAACGATTGCACGGATTCCTCACCGAAAGTCTGAATCGCTACGCCGATTCGGCGAATGAACCGGATCTCGACGCCCGTAGCGGCCTGTCTCCGTATCTTCACTTCGGACACATTTCGGCGCATGAAGTCTTTCAATCGCTGATGGCCACCGAACATTGGTCGCCTGCGAAGCTCGGAACCAACACTAGCGGAAGACGAGAAGGTTGGTGGGGCGCCGGAAAATGTGCAGAGGCCTGGCTGGATGAATTGGTAACGTGGCGAGAACTCGGCTACAACATGACTTCGCACAGCGACCGATACGATCAATATGAGTCCTTACCCGCTTGGGCGCAAGCGACGCTGGCCAAGCACGCTTCCGATCGGCGGGAGCACGTTTACAGGCTGGATGAATTTGCAGCGGCTTCAACGCATGACCCACTTTGGAACGCCGCGCAGACAGAACTTCTGCGCGAGGGACGAATTCACAACTACCTGAGGATGCTCTGGGGCAAGAAAATTCTCGAATGGACACCATCGCCACAAGAAGCCCTCGGTTTCATGATCGAACTCAACAACCGCTACGCCCTCGACGGCCGCGATCCAAATTCCTATTCCGGCATATTCTGGGTGCTCGGCCGCTACGACCGCCCCTGGGGTCCTGAGCGATCCGTCTTTGGCACCGTTCGTTATATGAGCTCCCAGAATACGCGGAGAAAACTGCACATCGAAAGATATCTCGACCGCTACGCAACTGGCGAATGAGACTTGTGAACGTGACAACTTCATCGGGACAAGTGCGAGTACCCGATATTCAGAAATGTGTCGGCAACTAGACTTCTATACATCGACGCACATGGGCGTGACCAAAGCCGTCCTGAGCGCCGAATCACCGGCGCAACGCCCTCGTTCGCTAACTATCCTGGAGGCAGGCTCGCCAGCGCCGGGCTGGCGGTCCTCGAACTCCTCTCGAATCGGCAGGACGCGCAGCCTGCCCTGCCGGAGGGTACGGAACGAACAATGGAGCAGTCGCCGGTGGCGTTGGAGACCAACGATGCCGACGACACTCGAATAGGTCGTGACGAAGTACCTCCGCTCCGACAGCCAAGCACAGCGAACCCGCGAAGAATACGCCACAACGCTCCGCAATTGGTCGCGGTGGGGCAGCGCGGTTCCACTGGAACACCTAGGCAGGAAAGAGATTTGCGAGTTCCTCGACTGGGTCCTCGAAGATGCCATAGCTTGACAGGCGCGGAACCCAGGCCGCATTTCGAATAAAGTTCGGTCACATCTGCGCGCCGTGATGTCGTGGGCTTGGGAGCAAGACCGCGTCGATTCCCTTCCGAGATCTCGAAAAATGAAGCCGCAATGCGATGTTGCCGTGAGGCATTATCTGACCAAGCCTGAGATCAACGCCCTCTACTTCGCGACGCACC
Source organism: Planctomycetaceae bacterium (assembly GCA_005773095.1). Classification (GTDB taxonomy): domain Bacteria; phylum Planctomycetota; class Planctomycetia; order Pirellulales; family PALSA-1355; genus SXHT01. The sequence goes on along the minus strand of SXHT01000209.1, from coordinate 7,888 downwards.
AGATGGTGACCGTTGCATCCGGCGCGTATCTTTCTGGCACGCCACGCAAGACGCGCTGGATGCAACGGTCACCCAAATCCTCCCGTAGGGCCTTCTCTGGGCGTTTGTGCCAGTGAAGGAAAACCAGCCGATCTGACTCGCCCCGTCAATCAAACGATGCCTGTCCTTTTCCTTCCTTTTCCTTCGCGCTTCTGGCACGTTCGACGTCACTTCAGGTTACTTTCCAAGCAGATGCCGCAGTGCCGGTTCCAGCTCGGGAAAGCGGAAGCGATAGTTCGTGGCTTCGAGCTTCGTTGGTTTGACACGGGTGCTGGAAAGCAAAAGCTCGTCGGCCATTTGACCAAACGCCAGCCGCGCGGCGAAGGCGGGCATCGGCAAGATCGTTGGCCGCCACAGCACCTTGCCAAGCGTGCTGGTGTATTCAGCGTTTTTGACCGGATGGGGCGAGACGGCGTTCGTTGGTCCTTCGAGCGAGTCGGTCGCCAGCACGTGTTGGATCGCGCCGACCGCGTCGTCGAGCGCCACCCAACTCATCCACTGCTTGCCATCGCCCAGGATTCCGCCGCCGCCAAGCTGGAACGGCAACAACATTTTCTCAAGCGCGCCCCCCTTGGGACTCAGCACTACGCCAAATCGCAAATTGACCACGCGAATGCCAGCCTCACGGGTGGGCAATGTCGCGGCTTCCCACTCTTCGCACACCGGCGGAAGAAACTCGGCGCTGCTGCCCGGCGGGCTTGTTTCATCGACCACCTCGTCGCCGCGGTTGCCGTAGGAACCAAGGGCTGACGCGCAGACAAACACCTCGGGCTTTTGCTTGAGCTTGGCCAGCGAATCGGCCAGCAAGCGGGTTCCCTTAACGCGGCTGTCGCGAATTCTTTGCTTCATCGCGTCGGTCCAACGGGCCGAGGCGATGTTCTCTCCCGCGAATGGGCCACTCACTTGCCGATCGACAAATTGCTTGCCGGCGATGTAGTCACGGTGAGCAAGCTCCCAGTTGAGGCCGATGGGGCCAAATGGCTCGATGCGAACCACCACGCGGGCTCCGTCGCGAATGCCGCCGGTGTGCTCGATTACCCGCACGCGCTCCCAAGCCGGCGTAAGTCGCTCGAACGCACCGGCTCGCGCGTGCCAATCGAAAAGCTCGTCGGCCGGAGCGGGAATCTCGGTGCGCTTGGTGAACGTTTGCATGTACCGACCTTCAACAAATGCCGCTTACAACATCTCGCCAACTTCGGCCTTGCACGCCTCGGCCGCTTTTTGAAGCTTGGTCATGGCTCGGGTCTGCAGTTGGCGGATACGCTCTTTGCAAACGCCCATGCCTTTGGCGATGTCTTGCAGCGTCTGCGGTTCGCTGTTGGCCTGCAAGCCAAACCGAAGCGAAATGATCACCTGCTCACGCGGATTGAGGTTGGTAAGGAGCTTGCCGAGCCAGCCCTTGAGTTGGACGTATTGCGATTCAGTAAGCTGCTGATCGTTTTGCGAGGCGGACGACAGTTGCACCAAGGCTTCGTCGCCTGACACATATCGCTGCCGATCCTTGCGGGCCTGAATGATCGTTCGGAAGAAATTGCGGCGGACCGCGTAGGTTGCGTACGTGCTGAACTTGAAGCCGCGATCGGCATCAAACTTTTCGACCGCCCGCATCATCGAGATGTTGCCGTCGCTGATGAGTTCGGCGAGGTTGGTGGCCGATTCGACGAACTTCCTGGCGACCGAAACGACCAAACGCAAATTGGCGCGGATGAGCAGTTTCTTGATCTCATCGGCTTCCGAGAGGTCGGCCTCGATGCGGTTCATCAATTCAACACGCGGGTGGTCGGCATCGAGATCGGTACGAAGCTCGCTGGCTCGATATTTCAGGAGGTTCATCTTGCGGAACAGTCGGGCTTCGTCGTCGCCGCTCAGCAGGGCCGTGTCGTAAAGGTTCGACAGGTAGGGTGCCAAGCCCGACGGCCGCCTGGCCGTAACATCGGGTCGGGAGAGCGTCGGCGTCGATGGGCCGGCAAGGATTTCGGCGATCGACTTGCGGTCGTCGAAGAGCGGGCTGGGAATGAACTCGATCTTGCGGGCCAGCAACCATTCGGCTCGCTGGCGAAGGTGCATGGGGGCCCTGGTTGCGGCGCGACGAGCCGGGGCTGGCTTGATCGTCTTTTCGGTACGGCGTGTTTTGGTTCGGGTGGCCATGACAAGCTCGCTGGTTCGGGGAGGGAATGAAATTCGTTCAAACCGTTCATTCATTACTGTAAATCTATTTTGCCGCGCGTCAATCGTTAAAATCGTTCAAAACGTTCATTTGGACTGGGGCTTCAGCCTAAACCGTTGATTGACATAAACTTGCGAAGGCAAAGAGTTGTCGGATTTTTCTCTCCGACTACAAAGCAAGGCAAAGAATGTCCCAACGGGTCGACCGATTCGTCCAATTCGAGCCAATTCTACCGCGGTAACCGTTCACGGACCGGGGACTGGCTTATTTTCCCGGCGAATTCGCCAGAGGCGCAGGGTTCTGTCAGGAGGTTGTCCAACGTGGTTCCCGGGAAAATGTGCCTGTCCCCCTCTCTTGGCCCGTGAACGGTTACGCCGAGGAGTGCTCGTTCGATTGTCGGGAGTGATGCTTACCATGTCCTGAATCGGACCAATGGGGGGTTGCGGCTGTTCAAGAGTACCGGCCAATGGCGTTGGGGCAGCCTCCAGCGTCGCCTGCATGGGATGCCGGAAGAATTCTCGCTGCTGACCGAGAGCCCGGTGCCGCTGGGGCGCAACTGGCTGGCGCACGTGAACAAGCCGCAGACGATGGCCGAACTGCTGGCGATCCGCCAGAGCGTGCTGCGGGGCCAACCGTATGGGAGCGAAACCTGGCAGCGGAAGACTGCCACCAGGATGGGCCTGGAATCGACCTTCCGCCCCCGCGGCCGACCGAGAAAAAATCCGGACAACTGACGAACCCCCCTCATGGAAAGATCGAGTCATGTCCCCTTTGTGCGCCGTGAAGAGGCGTCAGTTTTCAGTGGGGACAATTCCCATCCGGCAAGTATCGCTCCAGCCGGTAGCAATTGGAGCGGCGGTGGAGGTAACGAAGCCGTCGGAGCCAGACGCAGTCTCCGGTCGATCGAAGGGGCCACTGACCCACGGTTTTAGAAGGGCGCACATGAATCGAAAGCCGGCAAACGGCATTCGAAACTCCCGATGAATCCCAATCTGCTCATCAGGCGCGCCTCCATTCCCGGAACGAGCCGCCGTTGCACTTAAGCACTCAAACCGTGGATCACGACGGTCTTAAGCTCGGTCATTTCTTGAATTGCGTACTTCGGGCCTTCCTTGCCGAAGCCGCTTTGTTTCAGACCGCCATACGGCATCAGGTCGGCCCGCCATAACGGACCCCAATTGATGTGGATGTTGCCGCTGTCGACCTGCCGCGCGAACTTCAAGGCCCGATCGAGGCTCTCGGTGAAAATCGCGGCGCTCAGTCCGTAGCGAGTGTCGTTGGCCAAGGCGATCGCGGCGTCGATATCGGGAGCCAACGTCACGGCCACGGCGGGTCCGAAAAGTTCCTCGCAACTGATTCGCATTGTCGGCGAGACATCGGCAAGCAACGTGGGTTCGTGCAGAGCGCCTTGGCATTTACCTCCATGCAGCAAACGTGCACCGCCGCGAACGGCTTCCTGCACCCACTCGTTGACTCGTGCGGCGTCGGACTGACGGATCATTGGCCCCATGGTGGTTGTGGAATCGAGCTGATTGCCGTGCCGGATAGCCGCCACCCGGGTTCGCAGCACTTGCAACAGATCGTCGTAAATTTTTTCGACCGCAATCACGCGCTGCGCTGAGATACACACCTGACCGGCATTTGCGAAGCCGGTAACTGCGATCGCTTCGGCCGCTTTCTGCAGATCGGCGTCGTCCATGACGATCAGCGGGCTGTTGGAGCCCAGCTCCATCGTGACCCGCTTCAAGCCGGCCATTTTGCAAATGTGTTCGCCGACGTCACGGCTGCCAGTAAAGCTGATCTTGCGAACTCGCGAATCGGTGCAAAGCGTGTCGCCCACGGTGCTGCCGGAACCCGTGATGCAACTGATCGCCTGCGGCGGTAATCCGGCCTCCACGAGAATCTCGACAAGTTTTAGCGATGAAAGCGGCGTGTCACTGGCGGGCTTCAAGATCACCGCATTTCCCGCCGCCAGCGCCGGACCGACTTTGTGACACGGCAGGTTTAACGGAAAGTTGAAGGGCGTGATCGCCACAACAACGCCGCACGGCACACGCAGGGTGAAACCGAACTTGCCACGGCCATTGCTCGCCCCGTCGAGCGGCAATACCTCCCCTTCGATCCGTTTGGCCTCCTCGGCCGAAAGTTCGATCGTCTCCGCCGCGCGACCTGCTTCAGCGCGTCCCTCGGCCAGCGTCTTGCCCTCCTCGATGCTGATGGTGCGGCCGAGATCTTCCTGCCGCTCGAACATCAGTCGCGAAGCCCGGTTAAGAATTCGGTACCGGTCATATGCCGGCATATTCCGCATGACTCGTGCGCCTTCGACGGCGCCAACCAATGCCCGCTCGACATCGGCCGGCCGGGCTTTCGGCACGGAATCAACGACCGATCCATCGAACGGATTGGTGACTTCCATTCGTTCGGGTGTATCGGTCCACTCACCACCGACCAGCATCTTCATGGCTTAAATCCGATCAGACACAGGATAAATGAAATCAGAGTTGGCACCTTTGGGGAATGGCGCCTGGGAACGGGACTTGGGTTTTCATCGTGTACAGTACGCCTATTTAACCCGCAACGTCAAGCAACGCTTCGCAAGGAAAGGGAAACCGCCATATTTACGTTTTGCCGTGTTCCTTCGTCGGTCGACGTTTGGCCCATGCCGTCTCCTTCCATCGCGCTGGCGTCGATTCTGTGCGTTGTCCGTGGGCAACCAATTGTCGCGGTAGCCTGGCCGATTGCATTCGAGACAAAGTGCGTTGTGCCGCAGCCTGTCCACGATCGGCGCAATTTCGAGGGATTGACAGACGGGTGATGGCGCGAAACGGCCTCCCGGACTGTTTTCGCCTGGCTCACGCCCGATACGTCGCGTAGCAGTGCGGCGTTTCCCACAGACTGCACTCGACGACGGGAAATCCCTGCGTGAAAGCGTAATCGAAGATCAACCTGGCGATGTTCTCGGCCGTCGGATTGACGTCGAGCAAAAACAGAGGCTCGCCCAGTTTCTCGAGCGCTCCACGGGCCGGGTCATCGCGGTGCAGAATCATGCGATGATCGAGATGCTCGTCGATCCAATTGCTGACGACGCGTTTGATATCCGAAAAATCGAGCACCATTCCGCGGTCATCGAGCGACGGAGCTTCGATCACGATCACCGCCGTGCCGTTATGGCCATGCAAGTAGCGGCACTTGCCTGCGTAGTTTAAGAGGCGGTGGCCGTAGCAGAAGTCGATCTCGCGGGTAACTCGGAACATAGGGGGAGCAGCCAAAGGGTAGCAGGCGGACAGAAAGAGGAAGATGGCCGACGAATATTCTGATTACCGGAAATGCTTGATCGTCGTGTTCAGTTCTCCATACTCGGTTGGGTCATCCCTCCCTCGCGTGCGAAACGCCGCCTTGCGTTCCGCGCACTTGTTGCACCGGCCACAGTGTAATCCCTCAGCAGGATCGATGCACGAAAATGTGTGTTGCAGCGGCAAGTCGCGGCCCAACTCCATCACCTGCCGCTTGGTGAATTTCGCCAGCGGCCGAAAAACGTGCACGGCGCTGTCCGTGGCGCGATCAAGCAGCCTGCCGAACTCCGCGAAGAACTGCTCGCTGGCGTCCGCAAACGGGTTGTTCCCCAGACAACCCAAGGCCAGCCGATCGATGCCATTCAACTGACACCACATCCGCGCCTTGAGCATCAGCAGGGGATTGCGTCCCGGCAAGTGAACCGCCTCGTCTGCAGATTCGGCATCTGGCACCCCGATGCCCGTGATGCTCCAATGGTCGCCGTACAAATCGGCTGCTGTCATGTCCAGCAGCACCAGATCGTGGAGTCGGGTGGTTGCCATCGCCGCCAAGAACTTCCTTGCGAAGGGCAATTCCGCTTCCTCCCAAACCAGTCCTGACGCCACATAGATCGGCTGCACCTCAAATCCTTGGCCGAGCAAGTGCCCGACGGCAATCGAGCTGTCGAGTCCGCCGCTGAATAGCAAGCCAATCGTCGGTGGTGGAACGCGAATCATGATCTGTCGAGACTGTCACCGTTCACGGGCCAGGCGAGGGGGGACAGGCACATTTTCCTGGAAACCACGTTGGACAACCAGCCTACCGTACGATGCACCTCGCGCGAACTCGCCGGGAAAATGAGCCAGTCCCCGGCCCGTGGATCCTGGGAGGGGGAGGCTCCTGCCGGCAACCGTTCACGGGCCAGGCGAGGGGGACGGCAGGCGCCTCGCCCTCCCGCAATGATGATATTTAATTTAGATCACGTAATTCAGCGATTCGGACACTTCCTCGTGCTCGGCGCGAATGCGGAGCTTGGGCTTTTCCAGAACGACCGTGGTGCGAGGTTCGACACTTCGTGTCAGCCAGACGCTCGAGCCCACGACCGAGTGATGGCCGATAACCGTTTGACCGCCTAGCACGGTGGCGTTTGCGTAGATCACGACCCAGTCTTCGATCGTGGGATGGCGCTTCGTTCCGCGGACCAGGTTGCCGTCGCCGTCCATTTGGAAGCTCAGAGCGCCGAGCGTCACTCCCTGGTAGAGCTTCACGTGGTTGCCGATCTCGCAAGTCTCTCCGATCACCACGCCGGTGCCGTGGTCGATAAAAAAGTGATGGCCGATTTGGGCGCCGGGATGAATGTCAATGCCGGTCTTACTGTGCGCCCATTCGGTCATCATCCGCGGAATCAGCGGCACGCCCAATTCGTGCAGCAGATGCGCAAGGCGAAACACCGTGACGGCTTCCAGTCCCGGATAGCAGAAGATGATTTCGTCGGGCTTCTTAACCGCCGGGTCGCCATCGTAGGCGGCTTGCACGTCGAGCGCCAGCGCCTGGCAGACATCGGGCAATTCTTCGAGAAACAATATCGCCTTGGCCTGGCCGAGAGCTTCGTAGTCCTGGTCGCTGGCGCAATCGGCCGGAAGATCGGCGTCGTGACGCATCGCGCGGCCAATTTGCTGCGTGAGCTTATCATGCAGGCCGTCGATCAGATCGCCGACATGGTAGGTGACGTTGCCCGCATGCAACCCCTCGCGGCGGCGAAATCCAGGATAGATCACCTCTTTGAGGTCTTCCAGCACGCTGACGATGACGTCATAACTGGGCAGCGGGCAATGGCCCAAGTGGTTAATCAGCGGCACCTCGCGATAGGTGTGTACGATGCGCTCGGTCAGCGTGGGGAGTTGTTCCTTCAGTCGAAGATCGGAAGCCATGGGGCACCTGGAAGCAAAGAAGTCGGGAATCGGGAATCAGGAGTGAATATTTCAGCCGCGGGGTCCCTTGCGGTGGGTTGCGACGCGCTTTTCTTGGGAACAGTCAACCGATGCGTGGAACACGGGCGCGAAGATCGCGAGCAGACGAGCGAGCCGAGCGACGGCTCGCTAGCAACAGCGACAACAACACTCGCAGATCAGGGAGTGGTTGAGCATAGGATTGGCACCACAAATCGAAGGGGAGATCGCTGGAAACTGTCGAAGAAAAGCAATCTGTTGGCTATCGTAAGCCCCACGACCGGCAAAATCAAGCAACCATCAACAAGCATCGGCCAAGGCCGTGGCAGAGTTTAGGGCATTTGCACCGACTCAAGGGCCCGCGGACTGCCAGTAATCTGGCAGGTTCGGTTTCGTGGCGCGAAGAATCTGCAAAATCACGCGACGATCCTCAGGTGAGAGATGCGCGAATTCGGGACTG
>SXHT01000208.1 GCA_005773095.1 Planctomycetaceae bacterium | reverse complement strand
TCGAAAAAGCGATCGAGCGGATTCACCGCCTGACCAGAAGCAGTGCCAAGGCCGCAGCAAGCGACCACCAGCAAACCCTGGCAAACGAGCCCCATCCAAGGCGTGAGTCGACCTGGAAGGTAATCCCAAAAACTCAGCATCTCCGCTCCACATCACCTGGAACTACTGTTCTGTTGACCTGCCGCGGTCAAATTCCGCGAGCTCAACCAATAATTGCGTCGGAAGCGACTTTACGCTGCCGCGAACGGTATTTCAAGGAAACACCGAGGCGACGGCGGCCAAAAGATCGAGTCGCCGATACTGGCGACCGGTCGCCGGGTCCGTCACCGGCGCGCCGCTGCGCTGGAAAATCGCCAGCATCGCCTCGGGCAGATTCGGGCCGCTGCGACGATAGTCGTAGCCCGACTTTTCGATGGCCTCACGCAGCACCACGGCCGCGCCGCAGGCAATGGCATTCGACGAGGACGTGGCGCCGCCGGGAGCCAGCAGCACGGTTTTGGCCGAGCGATCCTGGTGAATTTCGTCCTTCGCCGGCTGGGTGGCGCCGATGGCAAAACAATCCACCTGACAGGCCGGCCAGGAAATGCCTTCCGTGTAGCCATGATTGGCGCAAGGCGCGCTGACCCAGATGTTCAATGTGCGCAGCACCGCCAGCTTCGCGTCGATTGCCGAAGGTACGGCTTGGGCATGCTGGACATCGTCGACCGGCGCCAGATTGATCGCCGTGATCTTGTATTTCTCGTGATTTTCGACGACCCATTGCAGGGCAGCGGCCAGGCTTGGCGCTTCGTCAATCGAACAGTGGCAACATTCGACGGCGCGAACGATTGCTATCTGGTCGTTAAATGCCACCCCGCGGCGGCCTTCGTAATTGAGCGACGAGGGAACGCCGATCGAGGAGCCGTGGTAGCCGCGCGGACCGTGCGCCGGTTGATCGTCACCATCGATGGCATCGTATGTGGCGATCACCTTAGGTTGTTGCGTTGAATTGGGGGACCATTCGGGCAGCTTCAAGTCGCAGCCATCGTCCAACATCGCAATGGTTTGCCCGGCCCCGAAGCTGAGTCTGTCCGCATAGCGCCGCCAGGTCTCGGTAATTCGCGACTGGGCGAACTCATCCGGCAACACCGGGGTCGGGTCTTGGGGATTTTCCGCCAGCACCGAGACTCGATCTAGCATTGCCGCTCCAACGGCTGATAAGCCGATTGCCAGGGCGCCACGACGAGAGAAGCAGGCAGCGAATTGATTCATGGATTGCCTCGACCGATGTCTTGCATCCACATTATCCGAGTTGAGTAAAGGAGTAAAAACGCCATTGTAACCGTTCACGGGCCAAGAGAGGGGGACGGGCACATTTTCTTGGGAACCACGTTGGACAACCTCCTGACAGAACCCTGCGACTGTGGCGAATTCGCCGGGAAAATGAGCCAGTCCCCGGCCCGTGAACGGTTACATGCCATCATTCCAGGAGCTGCGCGGTCCGCGCGATCATGCCCTCTCGCCATTGATCCAGGTCTGCGTCAGGCGTAATGCCTTCCAACCAAAGATGCGTGTCGAAGAGCAATTGGCGATGCCGCTCCACGGACTTGGCTTTCGTCAACGCATCTCGCAAAGTAGCCAGATAGCGGGCATCGTCGTATCCTTCGCGATAAGCCTCCCAGGCCAACGTGTCGAACGGCTGTTCGTTGCCGCGCAAAACAAAGCAAAAGATGCTGGACCAATCCACTCGACCCGCCTGGGTATGCGGTCGCTGCGTGATGTGCGTGTAGGCCCAGGTCATGGTGCCATTCAGATCGGCTTTCCACAGCGCCAAGCCCCGCAACCTGCGATGCGTGTCGGGCAAAGTGTAACCGGACAGCGCGTCCATGTACGTGAAGATCTTGAAACCGTTCTTATGCACGGTGCGGATCGTTTTCCGGTGCTCGGGCGTCAACAAGGCATTGGGTGAAACCGCCTGGCTAACTTCGGCGGTGAAGCTCAAGAACTGTTCCGCGGGCAACAGGCTCAATTTGTCCAGCTTGGAGTGAATCGGATGGAGCAGGACCGGCAAATCCAACAGGTCGGCCACCAGCGAGGCGAAGTCTCCGTAGTTAGCGGCGAAGACTTTCCCGCCCCCCTCGTGAATGGACTGCCATGCTTCGCGCTGGGCCGTGAGTTGCGCGCCGGTGGCTTCATCCTGGCCCATGATGTAAACCTCGCTATGCCCGCGCTGTTTCGCCCACTCTATGATCTCGCGCACCCAGCGCACGTTGGCTTGTGCTTGCTGCGGATCAATCTTAGTCGAGCTTACGACGGGGCCTGCGCCGTTGAGGTACAGCGGTCCGCTGGCGAGTCCCGCCTGGCGGCGAAGCGCAAGAATTCGCTCGAGGTGCGTGAAATCAAGCGTTCCGTCGCTGGCCAGCTTGGGACCTTCGTAAATGTTGGGGTTGAGACAACCATGTTCGGCCATGTTGCGCAGCTCGGCCAGATACTGCGCATCCGCGAGAACCGGGTAGTTGGAGGCGTTATCGGCCTTGAGATCGCCCCCTTCCAACCAGGTCGGGTAGTAAACGCTGTACTCAAACTCGGGGGGCAGCAGATCGAATGGAGGCACGGTTAACTCAATGGCAAGTTTCCTCGCCGCGGCGTTTTGGCATTCAATCGTCAGCGAACCTCGGTACACGCCCGACGGCGCCGATTGCGGCACATGCACCGTCAGCCAGAATTGTCGGCGGTCCTCGATGTCGGCGCTTTGCAGGGTCTCTGCATCCATCGGCGCGCGGGTGAAGACGGTTGTTTTCACGTACGCGCGAGCCACAGCTGATTCCGCGTCCAGGGCGCCGGGCTCGGGTTCATCGACGATCTTGATCAAGTTGGGGTCATGAACCAGCAACCAGTTGACAGAAGCGGGCCAATCCGTGATCCGCCGAAAACATGGCGCCACCGCACGAATATCGACGGCCTCGGCAGGAACGATTCCCTGCTCGCCGCGGAGTTCGCTGATGCGAACATCCACCCCTCGCAGCGGTTGCCTGGCCTGGATCACAAACGAAGCCGGCTCGCGCTCATTGCGGCAGGCCGTCCATCGCACGGTGGTTCCCGATTGCCAGTTGGACGGCAATGGCTTGCCCGGCTGAATCGAATAATTACTGATCGTCGGTCGGGCAATGAAGACTTCGTAGTCGGTTTGCTCGCCGGCGGTTGCCTGCGCGTTCGGAGTCACCGCAATCAGCGTCCAGACCGCGTATTTCAGCCAATCAAGCCTTAACGACATGACGGTTTTCCTTTGCCTAGGTGTTGGCCCGCGGGCCGGCGGTTCTTGCACAGACTTCCTAGCTGCCCGCCGCATATTGCTCGCGCAGGTGCTCGCAGTTAATAACTTTCTCCATCAGGTCATGCGGCACGTAATAATAGTGGTTGGAGGCCTCGTAGCCCAGTCGCGAGTCCACGACGGCCAGGTCATATAAGCGCCGAGCCAGTTCGATTTCCTTGTCCAGCAGGGAGATCAACTCCTCACGCAAGCGTTGCCGCTGGTCGTTGTCTTTGGCGGACCGCAGCTTGTCGCGGGCAAGGATGAACCTGGCTTGATTTGCCGCGCTGGCGAAATGGATCTGGGCGGCTTCCGCCACGCCGAGGTCGGCGACCGCTGCACGCTGTAAATTCTCGGGCACCAGCGGCTGCGCCGCCCGAAGATCCGCCAGCCCGTCGGCCCAGCCCTCCGCCACTTTTTGGAACTGTGCCGCGAGCACGTCGGACGGATAAGGCCCCGACCATTGGGTGAGATCGTCATAAGGAGCCACCACGACTCCGGCCGCGTAGCCGGTGGGAACGGCGTACAAGAGATTCGCGGGCCCCAATTGTTGCGGACCCCGATAGACCACTTGAATATGGAACGGAAACTCCGCCAGCGCGCGGCTGAATTTTGTCCACGCCTGACGCACATGCAAAGCGGCTTGCGGACCGAAATTCTGTTCAGCCGTCGCTTGCAGTGCCGCTTGAGGGTCCGGCGCGGGACGCTGGGAAAATCGTTGCGCGAGTTCCAGATTAGGCGAAGGATAGCCGCCCAGCGACCAACTGAGCATCATGCCGTCAATCTCGGCTTGCGCCAGGCGGGAACAATGCTCGGCCACCAGGTCCATCACCGGTAGATAGGGAACGCTCGACAGCTCCCAGGTATTGTTGAGCTGCACCTTGGCGACCGTTTTCAGCCCCTGCTGTTTGGCGAGTTGCCAGAGCCGCGTGGCCCGCGGCCCGGGGCCGACGGCCGAGATCGAATATTCACCAACCCTCGATTTGACGCCGCCACGCTCGATCGGCAACGACCATTCGCTGACCGCCATCATCCATACCGAACGCGGCAATCGGTTCACGATGTCGGGCGCATCGCCCGGTGCCTCTGGATCGATGGGTTTGGCGGGCTTCGGATCGCCGCTGCGAACCCAGGGCTGCCATCCCCAGTCCCAAACGATGACCTTGGCATCCGGCGCCGAGCGGTGAACGCCTTCCGCCATCGCGGAGTTGACTTCGGCGATGATCTCGGTATTGGAGCGGTGCTTGCAGCGCGGGCAGTCTTCACGGTGGCCGTGCGAGGCGCAGCTCGTGAAGTTTTCCGAAGCGGTGATCGTGAAGATCCCGCCCAGACCGGGCACCTCGCGAAATACATGCGCCAAGGAATCGCTCAGCCACGTACGCACCCGTGGATTGCTGGTGCATAACGCGGTGTAATCGTCCTCCGTGACTCCTGCCATCTCCGGCCGGTCGCGGAAAAACGGGCTGGGCATTGCGCGGGGCTCGTTCATGTAAAGATACACGTCGATGCCGAATTGCCTGGCCCGGTCGACCAGCGCTCGCAGATTGGCCAGCCGCTGTGGGTGGCCATCACCCCACTCTGGAAATGTCGGCCCGCCCGGTGCCAGTTGTCGCAGCACGACGTGCAGCCATACGCCGTTGACGCCCTGTTGGCGCAGCCGCTGCAGCAGTCCGGCGGGGTAGGGGTCCAAGTCGGGATGAATTAATGGATCACCAAACAGCGCAAAATAAGAATAGACGAAACGTGGCCCCTCACTGCCTGCACTCTTGCTCGGGGCCTGCGGTTGCTTCACCGTACCGTCCGCCTGACTGAGTGCCGAGACAAACGCAAATCGTGGTTCCCAGGGACGGCCCGCTGACTGGTTGAAATGTTGTTGCACCCGTTGCTTGATCAGGGCGGCGCGGCGACGGGCCTCGGACGACGGTTCGACGTACCGCACGGGTTCACACTTCGGCTTCATGGAGCCGAGCTTGATATACAGGCCGTCGTCTTCGCGGAGCGTAAAAGCCAATTGGGAGGACGTAACGCCGAGCAGCTGCTCCAGTTGTTCGTACGGCAATAGATGCCAGTTGCAGCGAATGATGGTGAGGTATCCGCGGTCAATCATCTCCGGCGGCACTTGGGGATCGCGCGGCAGCCCCATGGACGTTGCCAGCCCGGTCACTTGTTCGACCGTGGCGTTGAGCACCTTCGCTAAGCGATGGGGCGGGACTAAATGCCAATTGCGCCAGACCGTGGCATGCAAGGCATCAGGAAAATGGGGCGTGGAAATAGGGGCACGATCCGACACCGGCGGAAACGCCTCCGCGCCGGCCGCGGCAGTCGACGAAATCGCCATCACAATTGCTCCGAGGAACAGACCATCGCTGATGAATCGCATGAACGGCTCGCGCCTATTCCTGCCCTAAAAACGTGTTGCCCATAGATCGTCTCGCCGCCGGCACGGGTACACAATGCGCTCAGCGCAGCCTGGTTGATCTCGTGGGCATTGAATTCCACGCAGCCGTCTACCAAGGCAAGCCGCGCCCCGCCGGAGTGATAACTGCAAGACGCCTCCTGGGCAACCGATGGCACCCGGGAATATCTCAGCGACGAATGCAAACAAAACCAAGCTTGAGGATAGCAACATCGAACAAGATCGCAAGCGATTACCTCCGCCCCGTCACGGCTAATCAGTTATCCGCTGTAGGGCCGGCTGTGCCGGCCGGATTCGCGTGACTTTCCCATCCACGGCCGGCAAAGCCGGCCCTGCCAGGTCGCCGAATGTAAAACACGGATTGGCCGTGCTCCCGCCCCGTCTCGGCCCATCCGTTGGTCAGGCTGCGAAATCGTGGATCCGCCAGGGGGCCGGGAGTCGGTTTCGCGGAAGCGATTTTCTACAAGGTTTTGCCGGTCTTCGGCCTGTGCACGGCCGCGACCGAGCCAACGGGTCGCGAAGATTGCACCCAGGCTGGCCCAGCCGCAATCGGCTAATTCGGGCGCATCACCCAACTGGGCTTCTTCAGGGCCTCCGCATACCTTTGGCGCCATTCCAACGAGCCATCGTCGGGCACGATTTCCAGACGCACCCCAGGCGAAAACACCGGCCGGCGGCCGCCGATAAAGTCGTCGTAGTATTGCAAACCGTGAGCATAATAATCGACATTGCCGCTGGGCCACGTCAACCGCATGAGCAGGTTGGGAAACGGATACGGCTTGGCGATGGGCTCAATCCGAAAGCGTTCCACGGCGTTCCAGTCCAGCTCGACGCCCAGGCCGGGCGCCTCGGGAATTTGGGCGTAGCCCCCCTGCACACGGATGGGCTCTTTCAGAAGTGTGTGTGCATATAAATTGTGACAATTGACGGCCGGCCAGCGGGCATGGCTGCAAACTGCCGCCAGGTGCAGCGACAGGGCAGCCGTCAGGTCGGTGCCGACCAGTTGCAACCAAAAGACCTTGTTGGCTTGGGCAATAACGTGGGCCTCATGCAGCGCCTGACTGACGCCGCAGCAGACCACGAAGCCGTCGCAAACGTCCTCCTGAAGTGCGGTCATCAACGGCGGGTTGCCCACATGCATGGCGATCGGCACGTTGGTTTGGGCTCGCAAATATTTGTTGCCGGGAACGTCCCCCTGCGGGATCGGCGACTCGTAGATTTTGACGTGCGGATACTTCTCCATGGCCCGCAGGACGCGCGCGCCGTGGGCCGAGTCGTTGAGCATCGTATTGAAGTCGAGATCGATCTCAAAATGCTGGGGCACGTGCGGCGTGACCAGACGCAATTGCTCGTCAAGGTCAAACCACGGCCGCGCCTTGAACTTGTAGCTGATGTAGCCTTGCCGCAGCGCCTCGCGGCACTCCTCCAACCAGTCCTCCGGTGGCAGGTCGATCGACCACCAGGACAGGGCGGCGTCGTCACGGACCTTGTTGCCCAGGAGTTGATAGAGCGGGACTTCCATGGCCTTGGCGACGGCGTCGAACAGGGCCATCTGCAAGCCAGCGCCGAGCGTGTCGTCCCACATCACCTCGCTGGCAATCCGACCGAGGGCGCGTTGGACCGACTCGTCGGTGGTGTTGCCCCAGGTGTAAAAGACCATCGTCTCACCCACCCCCCGGACTCCACATTCCAGGGTCACCAAACACAACTCGAAGATGGTCCAGTGCGGCAGCTCGCGGATCATGTTGCGCTGCGGCACCGGACGGTAGGGCACGTCCACCCAGGTGCGTTCGATGTTCTTGACGGTCAGGTTCATGCGAGGTGGCTCCGTTTAACGATCAACATGGGTTGCACTGCGACTCAGGGGCCTGTGGTAATCGCGAGGCATGAGCCAGAGGGCGCCGTAGAATAACACGCCAAGGGCAAGGACCAACGGTAGGCTGAGACCGC
>SXHT01000207.1 GCA_005773095.1 Planctomycetaceae bacterium | reverse complement strand
GGCCGCGTACGGGCAATGACGTTAAGCGTGCTCACCTACGCCGTGTTCACGGGATTATGTGGGCTCGCGGCCGAAGCGTGGCAGGTCGCCGCGTTGCGGTTCATCGCCTCACTCGGTATGGGAGGCGAATGGTCGCTCGGCGTGGCGCTGGTCATGGAGATCTGGCCCAACAAATCACGGGCGCTCCTGGCGGGCTTGATCGGTGCTGCCGCCAACGTTGGATATCTTCTGATCGCAGTGCTGGGGCTGCTGCTCACCAAGCTGATCGCGCCGGTCACCAGCGGACTCTTGGCAATCGGCTTAAGCGACGCGACCGTGCACTGGCTGACGGATTACCAAGCCTGGCGACTGCTGATGATCTCGGGCACCGCCCCTGCGCTGCTCACGTTTTTTATCCGATTGTTTGTTCCCGAATCGCAGCGCTGGACAGACGAAAAGGCCCGCGGGGCCGCCTCCTATTGGGCCACGGGCGACTTGTTGGGAGTCCTGATCGGCGCGATTGGGCCGGCAGGGATCGTTTATTTCTGGGCTGTCGACCAGCCGCTTTTCTTCCCGCCGGTCATGATGGAACTGTCCGCACAAGCCGTGCTCGCGCTACGGATCGCCGGCACCATGCTGGGACTGATCGTGGCCACGATTGGATATGCCTTTCCGGTGCTTCGTTATCTTCAGCGCGACGCCGCGAGCGGGCAGCACGGTGCGGACGCATGGAAACCGATTCTTA
The DNA here is from genome assembly GCA_005773095.1 of Planctomycetaceae bacterium. Taxonomy (GTDB): domain Bacteria; phylum Planctomycetota; class Planctomycetia; order Pirellulales; family PALSA-1355; genus SXHT01. The sequence continues at coordinate 3,331 of SXHT01000207.1, read as the reverse complement.
GCCGAATGTTGTTAGCCGCAGCCTTAAGTGCCGTGCCTTTGCTGGCGACCTGGGCCAGCGTGCAATGGGCGCCCACCTGGGCCGACAAGCTCACGCAGGGGACCATGCACACGGCCAAGAGTTGGACGCAGATCTGTTCGGCGCTCGGCGCCATCGTGGGCACGATTGTGGGGGCCTTACTGGGTCATCGAATGGGCCGACGGCTTTCCTACGTCGCATTGTGTGTGTTCGCATATGGTTCGATCCAGCTGCTATTTCTTGGCAACCAAGAATACGGGTATCCATTCCTGGCCAGCGCGTTTATCGCCGGTTTTTGCACGGCTTCGTTCTACGGCTGGCTGCCGCTGTATCTACCCGAGCTGTTTCCCACGCGCGTACGGGCCACAGGCCAAGGCTTCGGCTTCAACTTCGGCCGCATTTTGGCCGCGGTGGGTGCATTGCAAACGGGCAACTTAATCCGCACGTATTTTGAGGGGGACTATGCGCGCGCCTGCTCCCTGATGGGCAGCATCTACCTGGTGGGTCTCGTGCTGATCGCCTTCGCCCCGGAAACCCGAGGCAAACCATTGCCGGAGTGAAACCGAGGGAACTTCCAGAAACGATTGGCCTGTTGTCCCCGTCGCTTTGCCCGTGAACGGTTACCCGCAGTCAATAATCGTGTCGAACCACGGGCCGTAGCGCTTGCCGTCCAGAGTGGCGTCGAAGGCGACGAGCTGCACCTGCGGCTTGGCTTCGGATGAGATACTGAGTTTCAGCGGGAAGGATTGCGTCGTTTCCGCAGGCAATGAGCCTTCGAGGATCGCGGGCGTCGCCGTGATGCCCGGCGGAGTCTGCACGATGACTCTATGCTTTTGATCCCGCTGGCGGAAGTTGCGGATGAAGACTTGAACTTCGACGGTGTCACCTGGCTTGGCCTTCAGGCGGTAGGGCTCGGCACGCACCCAGTAGGGATCGAACATGAGCCGATAGTCGTCCGTTGAACTAAGTCCTTGATAGGCGTCGCGGACCTTGATCGCCGTTTGCCGGTAACGTTCGATGAACTCCTTCGGCTCGGGCATCACCCAACCGTGCGCGCCGATCAGCATATCGGGGTTGAGCCGCTGCAGGTATTGGGCGGCGTACATGTAGCCCTCTTCAAGAATCGCGCTATTGCGGGCGGTCACGCACTCGTGGCCGTTCTGTTTTGGATCGGCCGGATTGCCAAAGATGTTGTCGCCGGTGAACGCCATCAACTTGCCATCAATGACGCCGTGCGTGCAGCAGTGGAATTCGGTCTGGCCGGGCATCCAGTCGAATGTGAGCTTATAGTCTTCCCACTCCACGGATTCACCATCCTTGAAGATGCCGTCGCACTTCAAGCGATCGAGATTGGACCCGTAGGCCTGCACGGCGGCCACATAATCGAATCGCTCGGGGTTCTCCAGCTTGGGGGCCACGCGCTCGTGGGTCCAGATTTTTGCGCCCCATTTCTCCCGCAGGTACGGCGCATCGACGCAGTGATCGCCGTGCATGTGGCTGATAATCACGGCATCGATTTGCTTGAGCTGTAGCCGCGATTGCATCATGCTCAGCGTGTCGTCGAGCAGTGTGTGGTCGATGATGCCGCAGTCGAAAGCCAGTGCCCGGCCACTGTCGGCGACAAGCAGCGCGAAATTCGCCCAGAGGTCCGGCCCCTTGAACTTGTACAAATGCGGAGACACATGCCACAGGTGCGGTACGCTGGTGGGCTTTGACACATTGTCTTGATCGCCCCCCGCGAACGTGTACACATCCCAGCCGCGCAGAAAAAGTGGCGTCAGATTCTTAAGCTTGGCCATGTATTCCCGAAGCTGCCCGTCGGGTTCTTCGATGATTGGCCCGTGTGAGGGGCATAGCAGCCTGGCATCGACGCACTCGACGAGGCTTGCGCTGTTGTAAAGTGCGTAGATGCCTTTGGCGAAACCGTAGTCCCATTCGCTATCAAACCAGGTGTGCAGCGTGGCGCCGGCGTGCATCAGATCGCCGGTAAAGGCAATCCAGCAGTCGTCATCCTTGAGCAAGTACGACATGCTGCCGACACTGTTGCCCGGCGTGGCCAGGCACCAGAGCTCATGCCTTCGCCACAAGAACGTATCCATGTTCTTGAAGCCGCGTTCGATCCTGATTGGCTCGAGCGGCGGCCGCAGGTAGCTCGTTCCGAGAACCGTGTGCGGATCGCCCAGTGATGGCCTGTACTTGCGGTAGGCGTGCGGTTGCTCGAAGAAAGCCCGTTCGGCCTCGGGGGCGGCGAGCGACGTGGCAGCGCCAGCCAGCCGCGGAGCACCCTGGCATTGCTCGCGATGATGATGCGTGAAGAGCACCCATTCCACCTGTTTGACGCCAATTTGTCCCAGCGCATCAAGCACGCTGCCATCCCCCAGATCGATCAGGATGGCGGCGTCGCCGTCTCGCAGTACATAGACGTTGCAAACATCGGTCCAGAGGAACAAGCCGGGAGCAAGTTCGGTGAACTTCATGGCATTGACTCACAGGAAAGATTGGGGGGCGTTTTGCCGAGAGAAGTAGCGGAGCCCGTGGGGTGGGATTAGCCGGAAATGACTATAATGCATGGAGCTGCGGTCGTCCAATCTTGCGGAATTCCCCCCCTGCTTTCTTGGGGAGCGCGGTCGATTCGCTCGAAGCCCTCGAGCGGCGACATCAGCAGGCGATGGTTCAAGCCGGCGAAGCACTGCCTGCGAATGAATGCTGATGCGCCACCTGAACGATTGGAAAAACCGTGCGTTCTGCCTCCGCGTTGAATTTGTATTTTCACTCTCGCCGATGCTATGATTGGAAACCCCTACGACCTGCGCAAGCTGGCTTGAATCCGCGGGCGAGGTACGAGTTTTCCGGCGCTGACGGTTGTTTGGTCGCAGCGACCATCCTATAATACTTCCGGCGGGCCTTCACGGCGGAGGAACAGGTGTATCCAGCATTGTCGGCAAAACCGAAGATCCTGGTCATCGGCGATGCTCAGGGCGTCGACGATTCGCTGACGGACCACCTCGGCGACGCCGTCGAACTGGTCCAGGTCGACTCTCCCGTCAAAGCGCTCAGCAAACTGGTCCATGACCAGTTCGCGGGCATTTTTGTGGCCGCTTCTGCGCTAGGTGACGCTCGGCAATTTGGCACGCTGCTGGAGAATGAAAAAATCCTGCATGGCATGCCCGATGGGGTTGTGCTGCTTGATGCGGACAACACCATCATCTGGTGTAACGGCAAATTCAAGGAGTGGACGGCCGACGAATCGTGCATTGGCACGAACTTTTATTCGGCACTCGGCAGCCCGGAGATTCTTGGACCGGATTTCTGT
>SXHT01000206.1 GCA_005773095.1 Planctomycetaceae bacterium | reverse complement strand
CGAACCAGCCTTCAGCATCATCGGCGATCCCGCCAAGCGCGATCCGCGCACGCGGCAAAGCGCAGACCACTCGATGGTTTACATCATCGCCACGCTGCTGCGAAAGGCATTGCAGAATCGGCAGGTGGGTTGGAAGGAGCTGATGCTTCTGCCGGCCGATTACGACGAAATCGCACTGTTTGATCCACTGACGCGCTCCTTGATGCATCGCATTGAGTTTCGTCACGGGGGCCCTGATTACGACGCCAGGTACCCGGATGGAATTCCCACCACCGTTGAAATCGAACATGCCACCCTCGGCCGAGTTTCCAGCGGTTTGGTGATGTATCCCGCAGGACACGCTCGCAATACCGACGCAAGGCTTGAAGAACTGTTGGCGCACAAATTTCACGTGCTGGCAGGGCTTGCGGTTGCAAACCCCCAGGAACTTGCCCGCCGATTTTCCTTGGAAGGCAAATCGCCGATGGAGATCGCCAGCCTTTACGACTTTGAAATCCGGGGCCTTTAGAACGTATGATTCGCGTTGCAGGTTTGTCGAAACGGTTTCCCACGCGGCAAGGCGAGATCGTCGCCGTTAACGATCTCTCGTTCGTGGTGGCCGGTGGTGAAGTCTACGGATTGCTTGGGCCCAACGGCGCTGGCAAAACCACCACCCTGCGAATGATTCTTGGGCTCTTGAGTTCCGACAGCGGTTTTGCCGAAGTGGCTGGATTTCGCTCCTCCGAAAGCGGCGACGAGGTGAAACGCCGGGTGGGATTCGTCTCGGCCAGCGCCGGACTGTATCCGTGGCTGACGCCGCGGGAACTGGTGCTGTTTTTTGCCGACCTTTACGGAATCGCACCCCACGACGCGGCCGTTCGGCTGGAGGAATTAAGCCGAGTGTTCGACACGCTGCAGTTCCTCGATCAACGTTGTTCCACACTCTCGAGCGGCCAGCAGCAGCGCGTGCATCTTGTACGGGCGTTGATCCACGATCCACCGGTGATGCTGCTCGACGAACCGACACGGGGTCTTGACGTTTTTGGCAGCCAGGTAATCTTTGAGTACGTGTCCCACCTTCGCTCGCAAGGCAAGGCGGTGATTGTAAGCACGCATCAACTCGATGAAGCACAGCGACTCTGCGACCGTTTTGGCTTGATGCACCGGGGCAGGTTGATGCGCGAGGGAGACTTCGCGTCGCTTCAGGCGGCTACCCGTTGCCAGTCGCTGGTGGAGATGTTCTTGCAGGAGGCGCCGGCGTTTTCCTCGGTTCCGCCGGCCACCCGCGAGGGCGCAGCATGAGCGCATCGACTGCCAATCGCAATACGCTGCCGGCGCGCGTGGCACGACTGGCGCGCAAAGAGTTGCGGGAGACGCTACGCGACCGCCGGACGATCATCACGCTCGTGGTGATGCCGCTCCTGGTCTATCCGCTTTTGAGCATCGCATTTCAGCGGTTTGTGCTGACGACCATGCCGGCTCCTGCCGAACGCACGTTTCGGCTTGGATTCACGAACGAGACCGATGCGCGATTGTTGGTCGAGTACCTGAGCATGGGGGAGGCAATGGTCGCACAAGACGATGATCCGTCTGAAGCAGGCCACCGCGCGATGCACCGGAAATTCAAATTGCCGCAGTTCGATTTATTCATCGTGGAGAATCCCTCCGATGCAGTAGCCAGCCGCGAGATGGACGTCGGCGTGCGAATTCGACGGCGCGAGAAGTTCCAATGGTCGTCCCTGGATACGTGGGCCATCGATGCGGAATTGCTCTTCGATCCGGAAGGGGCACGCAGCCGCGAGGCCGTGGATCTGGTCGAACGCCGACTGGCACTCCTTAACGAGAAGGTCTTGCTGATCCGACTCGAACAGGCAGGCGTACAAGGACGCATGCAGCCCGTCGATGCAGTGCGCGTGCGGGTCGATGCCGAAAGTTCCGAGGTGTTTTTTCCGCTGGCCGCCCTCGTGCCATTCGTGCTCATTCTGACAACCATCACCGGCGCCGTTTACCCGGCAATTGACCTCACCGCGGGCGAGCGCGAGCGAGGCACGCTCGAGATGCTGATCGCTGCACCGGTGCCAAGACTCGGTTTGCTGATCGCCAAGTACGTGGCCGTGGTAACGGTGGCCATGCTGACGGCAGTCGTCAACTGCGCCGCCATGGCTGTGACCGTCGCCAGCATTGGGCTTGGCAAGCAGCTCTTTGGCGAGCGCGGGTTGACGGCTGAGTTGGCAATTGAGTTCTGCGGGCTGCTGCTGCTCTTCGCCGCGTTCTTTAGCGCCGTGCTCTTAGCACTGACCAGCTTTGCACGCAGTTTTAAGGAGGCGCAGGCATACCTGGTGCCGCTCATGCTGGCCGCCACCGCCCCGGGCATCTTCACCATGATTAACGACGTGCGGTTAACCCCCATTTTGGCGATTACACCACTGGCAAATATCGTGCTCTTGGCACGCGATATGTTCGAATATAACGCCTCGCCGTGGTTGTCCCTCCTGGTACTTGGCTCGACCTTGCTGTACGCGCTTGTGGCCATCATGGTGGCCGCACGGCTCTTCGGCTCGGACGCCGTGCTGTATGGTTCTCCCGGCAGTTGGTCGGAAACGTTTCAGCCGGCGCGCGATCTGAGAGAGGCCCCCACGTTGGGCAATGCTTTGCTTACACTCGCGGCGATTTCGCCGGTCTTCATACTGGTCAGCAATCTTATCGCTCGTCAGGAAACCACCCGGATTGGCATGCAACTTGGCCTTGCAGCGCTGGCCACTCTGGTCATCTTTGCGATCGTGCCCGTAACCGTGGCAAAGTGGTCTGGCGTTCGTCTGACCAGCGGGCTGGGGCTCGGGAAGCCGCCGCTTCTGGCAATCGCGGCCGCGCTGCTGTTGGGCGTTTCTTCGTGGCCGTTCGCCCATGAATTGGTCCTGCGGCAACACGAGCGAGGATGGTTTACCATCAGTCATGAGCAGATCAGCCGCGTCAGCCAGATGCTTGCTCAATGGCGACAGCTTTCTCCCGCGTGGGTCTTACTCTGCCTGGCACTGACCCCCGCACTTGCTGAAGAACTGTTCTTTCGCGGGTTTCTGCTAAGCGCATTACGGACGCGACAGAGTACGCGGCTTGCGGTGTTCGCATCCGCAGCGATCTTTGGCCTGTTTCACGTGATTGTTACGGACAGACTCTTGCTCGAAAGATTCCTACCGACGACGATCCTGGGCATCGTACTGGGTTGGATTGCCGTCCGCAGCGGCAGCATTTGGCCCGGCGTCGTTCTGCATTCGATCCACAATGGATTGCTGCTGCTCGTGGCTTATTACCAAGAACAACTCACCCTGCGCGGTTGGGGAATTCAAGAGGGAACGCATCTTCCCTACAACTGGCTGATCGGCGCCGCAGTCGTTGCGGGGCTTGGTGTGTGGTTGCTGTTGCATACTCAACCTTCTGGGCGCGCCGGATGGAACCTGGCCGAACGACCCGCGGGATCGAAATAGCAGCACAGCTTGTGTGGATCGAAGAGTGCGGTGTAGGGGATCTGCGTCCGCCCCCGGTGGCGCTTGATACCGGGCCCGCCCTGCGTCCTCGTCACCGCGGGCCCAGCACGGTCCGACAATCGCCACCGCCATGGAAAGCATTCATTGCCGTCGGGGGAATTCCATTCGACGAGTGCTTTGCAAGCAACTTAGCCAAGAACCTTGGAAATTTGCGCTGGCGTAACTGGATCGATCACGCCGCGCTCGGTAATCAGAGCGCGGATCAATCGTGCCGGGGTTACGTCGAATGCAGGATTGTAGACTTTGATTCCTTCCGGCGCCGTTTCGCGGCCGAAGGCGTGGGTGATCTCGCGCGGGTCGCGTTCTTCAATGGGGATATCATCGCCACTGGCGATGGATAAATCGAAGGTGGTCGATGGCGCCGCCACGTAGAATGGGATATTGTGCGCGGCCGCCAGCACGGCGACGCCGTAGGTGCCAATCTTGTTTGCCGCGTCGCCATTGGCCGCGATCCGGTCGGCCCCGACCACCACCGCCTGGATGCGGCCTTCGCTCATCACTTTGGCGGCCATCGAATCGCAGATCAGCGTTACGTTGAGACCGTGCTGCTGAAGCTCCCAGGCAGTAAGCCGGGCGCCTTGCAAGAGCGGCCGTGTTTCGTCGGCGAACACGCGCAGTCGTTTGCCGCTGTCGTGCGCGGAGTAAAAGACGGCCAGCGCCGGACCGTACTCCGAAGTGGCCAATCCGCCCGCGTTGCAATGCGTGAGCAGACCCCAATTGTCCTGCAAGAGCTCGGCGCCATACCGACCGATGGCGCGGCACATCTGGCGGTCTTCGTCATGAATTGCCCTGGCTTCGGCGAGCAGCTCCGACTTGAATTCCACGCCGTCCTTGCAGTCGCGCAGTTCCAATGCGCGCGTTTTCATGCGCTCCAGCGCCCAAAACAAGTTGACCGCCGTGGGGCGGCTGGTGGCCAGATAATCGACCGCTTCACACGCGAGGTCGATGCAACTGTCCCTGGAGTCCGTGGGGTGCCGCACTCCGATGACCACGCCGTAGGCGGCGGCAATTCCGATTGCCGGCGCCCCGCGGACGCGCAAGCTCTTGATGGCTTCCCAAACCGTGGGCAGGTCGTGGCAGTCGCGGAATCTCACTTCTGTTGGCAGCAGCGTCTGGTCGATCAGACGCAAATGGCCGGCAACATCGCCGATCCATTCCAGCGTCGGGGGGACGATTTTTGGCAAGGTTGACTGCATCATCTGTTCACTCGAAGAGAAGGGGCACATTTTCCCGGGGCCACGTCGGGCAACCCCCCAACAAGACGATGCGCCTCTCGCGAATTCGCCGGGAAAAGGAGCCCGTCCCCGGCCCATGAACGTTTACGCGCTGCCTTGGGAAGGCGCTAGACCTCAAATCGTGGGTTGTAGGGCATCCCGAACGACCTGGCTACGGCAGCACAGGTGACTTCCTGCGACATGATGTTGATGGACCGGGCAACTGGCTTGAACTCCGCCGCGGCGCGCTCGATGCCGCGATTGGCGATCAGCAGTGCCCAGGGCAAAGTCACATTGCACAGCGCGTACGTGCTGGTGCGCCCAACCGCGCCGGGCATGTTGGTCACGCAGTAGTGCACCACGTCGTCCACGATATACGTCGGCTCGCTATGCGTGGTGGGCCTGCTCGTGGCCAGGCAGCCCCCTTGATCGATTGCCACGTCGATCACCACGCTGCCGGGCTTCATCAGCTTGAGATCATCACGCTCGATCAGCCGCGGCGCCTTCGCGCCGGGGATCAGCACTGCTCCGATCACCAGATCGGCCCGCTGTAGTTGCTCGCGCACGGTGTGGCGGTCGCTGAATAAGCAATCGACATTCGCCGGCATCACGTCGTCGAGATATCGCAGGCGGTCCATGTTGATGTCGAGCAAGCAGATATCCGCCCCAAAACCGGCCGCCACCTTGGCCGCGTTTGCTCCCACAATTCCGCCGCCGAGGATGGTAATGTGCGCCGGCGCCACGCCTGGCACGCCCCCCAGCAAAATGCCACGCCCCATCTGCGGACGCTCCAAATACTTGGCCCCCTCCTGAATGCTCATGCGACCGGCCACTTCGCTCATCGGCATGAGCAACGGCAGCCGGCCCGCTTCGTCGCGCAGCGTTTCGTAAGCCACCGCCGTGCAGCCGCTTTGGAGCACGGCTTCCGTCAGCGCGCGGTCGGCGGCAAAGTGAAAATAGGTGAACACAACCTGCCCAGGTCGTAGCAGGGGCCATTCAACGGCAAGTGGCTCCTTGACCTTGACCACCAGGTCGGCCCTCGAAAACACCTCGGCGGCCGACTCCACCAGTTCCGCTCCGTTCGCGGCATAGGCGGCATCGGGCAGGCCGGAACCAAGTCCCGCACCCGCCTCGATCAGCACCTGATGCCCGGCACACACCAACTCCTCGACACCGACAGGCAGCATCGCCACCCGGTACTCGTCTCGCTTGATCTCCTTGGTAACGCCAACGATCATGTCGGCATTGTCGCGAATCGTCCGCCCATTGCCAAGGGAATCTGCCGGGCCATTCGCAGGGGAGGGTGCTTCAAGATCCAACCTGCGTATTACGTCAAGGAAGCGTCTGAACCGTTTCGTGACACGAACGTGCCGTTCACGCCGAATCGAATTGAGAACTTAGATGAGCAAGGATCTCGCGCCGCATAATGACGCCGTAAACAGCCGCGCCCGTGAGCATACCCACGGTCAGCCGCACGATGGGCGTTGACCCGGTCGCGTCCGCCGCCGTCCAAGCGGCCGCACCCATCACGAATGACGCAACGGTTGGCTTCCACAGCGCGGCCAGCACGTCGCGCGTGGGCACTCCGGCAGTCGCCAGACAGAAGCACAAATACGGCAGGAAGATCACGCCTGCCGATACCGCGCTATAAGCCACAGCAACGCCCAAGGGTCCGCCAAGATCGGTCGGTCCGAACCGTGTGCCGAGCCACCAGCCTGCCGCGACGCCCTGGCAAAGCAACAGGGCAATGACGACCGATCCAGCCAACAGCCGGTCGGCCCGGCCCTCCGCGGCGAAAACGCTGCCAGCCATGTTCGTAAAACCTTGCACCGCAATGGCAGGCGCTAGGGCGCGAAGCAGGATGCCCGCGGCTCGCCATCGATCGCCGCCCAATAGCACCATCACATCATCCGCAAACACAAACAGGCCAACGCTGCATGGAATCAAGATCAACCCCACAAAGCGATAGAAACCAACCAGCAACCGCCGGTTCTCGAGCGAGCCTCCAAGCGATCGAGCCAGGGTTGGCAGCATGACCGCGGTCACGGGCGTGGTCACCAGCAGCACCGGCTTCATGATCAGATTGAAGGCCTGGCTGTAGAGACCGACGGCGTATTTTCCGCCGAGCCAGCCGACGATGAGTGTATCAAAGTTTTGCGTGAGCCAGAACGCCAGACTACTTAACGTGTAGGCGGCGCCGAATTTCTTGAAGCGGGTAATGTCGGGGTTACGGATGTTCCTACCCGACGGCCGCCAAGGTTCGGCGATCCACAGCAGGACGACCAGGCCCGTGTTTTCCACGGCGAACTGACTCGCCAAAGTCCAGATGCCCCAACCTTTGAGCGCCAACACAATCGCCACAAGACCGCCGACGAGTTGGGCAATTAGTCGGCAAACCGCAAGTCGGCCCAGGCGCATCTTCCGCTCCAGCAACGCTTGATGTTGCACGCCGATCGCTGCAATCGGTAATGTGAGGATCGGCAGTATCAGCGCATCACGCAGCGCAAACTCTCCCAGGAACCAGGCGATTGGAATCGAAACCAGTCCAAATACCGCCGCTGTCTGTATGGCAACCCGCATGCCATAGTGGAAAAGCGCGCTTTGTTCTTCGTCGGATAAGTCTCGGTCTTGCAGGCTGGCAATTCCGAGTCCGAAGCTGGCAAAAATGCGAGCGAAGTTGATCACAAGAAGCGCAATCGCAAAGACGCCGAAGTCTTCGGGCATGAGCAGACGGTAGAGAACCGCCAGCGTGGCAAACGAAACGATCTGCGAACCGATGTGACAACCGGTGACCGCCCACGCTCCCCATCGCACAGCCTGGCCAAGAGTTGGGGAATCTTGTTGCACTTCGGAAGCTCGTCAATGAACGGACGCGGAAGGGGTCGAGAGTCGATTTCGTGCGGGGGACTCTTGTTGCAGGTCGATTTTCTTCGCGAAGCCGACTCCCGACTCCAAGGCCATCACGGCTTGACGAATGCCGCGGTGACGCGCAGCTTGCGACCTGCGAGCGACAGGCCAATTGCACGCAGCATGTCGGGCGCTGCGTCGGTGGCACAAGCGCCAAGCGTGACCTGCACGCAGTCGCCGGATTTTAGCAGGTCAAACGTGGAATGCAGGTTCGATTGGCCGTTGATTTTAATCATGGGAACGTCGGTTACGCCGGCCATTCGTGTCGGGCGAAGCACCCGTTCGGTGGCGGCAACCACCGATGCATACGTCGCGCAAGGCAGCGTGGCCTCCTGGGCCGAGGCGGCCGCCGCTCGGTGCAGCAAATGCTCGGCATGCACCAAATCAATAAACTGACACAAGAGCACGGTCATCATTGCGACCACGGGTGCGGCAACGGCAAAATATCGCCATGCCATGGCGTGGGAGTCGTGTTTGGCGAATTGAGGAAAATCGGCAGGCATTCATCTCAGCCTAGTTAACCACCCCAACTTATCAAGCACGGTGGCTATAAATTGGGTCGCCTGCGTAGTCTGCATGATCAGCGCAAACGTTGCTTGAAAGTCCAGTTTGGCAAGACGGTACCGAGGAGGCTCGAGGGTGCTGAAGATGCCGTTGGCATTTCATCGAGCCGTATCGCGTGTTCCGACGATGCCATCGCCGGCAATCCCTCAAAATACCGGCTGGATCTGCTTCAATCGCGACTCAGCGTCCGCCATGAGCGCGTCTTCTTCGGCTTCGCTCGGTCCTTCGTACGTCACCGAAAATCGCAGGTACGCGCCGGCATCGTCCCACGGCACGGTGACGATCGAATGCTCGGTGATCAGATATTGGCTGGCAGCCTCCGCCGTCTCAAACTTCATGCCACCAGCCAATCCCTTGGGGGACGGCGTATAGAGGAAATAGGTGCCGCCTGGCATCTGGCAGTTGAAGCCACATCGCCTGAGCATGGCGACGAGCTTCTTCAGGCGACGTTCGTACTTGGTCCGCACTTGCCGCGGGATGCTTTCGTCATCCAATGCAGCAGCAGCCGCCTTTTGGATCGCGATGAACTGGCCTGAATCACAGTTGTCTTTCACATCGCCGAAGGCTCGCACGATCCGCTCGTGGCCGCAGACCCAGCCCAGCCGCCAGCCGATCATGTGAAAACCTTTGGACATCGAATGCACTTCGACCCCCACTTCCTTGGCGCCCGGCACGCTGAGAAAACTGAGGGGCGCCCCGTCGTAAGTAAGCATGATGTGCGCGGCGTCTTGCACCACGACAATCTGGTGTTGGTGCGCAAAGTCGATGACCCGCTTATAGAAATCAACCGTCGCCAGCTTGCCCGTCGGACTGTTGGGATAACACAGCACAAGCATCTTGCTGCGTCGCAAGACGTCGCTGGGCACGCTCTCAAGATCGGGCAGGAAACTGGATTCCGGCCTAAGGGGCAGCGAGTACACCGCACCGCCGTAGTATTTGGTGTGCGTGCCAGCCACGGGATAGCCGGGTACGGTCAGCAGTGTCACGTCGCCAGGGTTGATGAAAACGGCCGGCAGCATGGCCAGCGCGGTCTTGGAGCCGATGCAGTGATTGATTTCTGTAATTGGGTCGAGTTCGACGGCAAAATTCCGCCGCATGAACCGCGCGGCCGCCTCTTGGAAGGCCGCGATGCCGTTATCCGCATAGCCCCGATTCTCCGGCCGATGGATCTCCTCAACCATCCGGGAGCGAACTTGCGGGGGAGCCAGCTCATCGTTCTCGCCGATGCCGAAGTCGATCAACGTACGATCGGGATGGTCGGCCAGGGCCTTGCGTTTGGCTCGTTTGATCTTCTCGAACTTATAGATCGCGGTGCCTTTGCCGTAGTCAGGCCCGCCCACGCGGTCGGCAAATTTGGACTGGAAATAAGGGTCGGACATGGGGGCAGGAATCAGGAGTCGGGGGCAGGGGTCGCGCTGCGCACGGGTCTTGCGACCCGCCCCTTTGCCGATCGAAGGCCTCCAACGATTCTGGGAGACCCGCGGTCGCCGTACGGCGAGGTCAAAAGATTTGCGTCCTGGCGCTGAACTCTAAGCCTACCGATCCGGCCCCAAGGCGACAAGCGTCCTCGGCTGTGGTAGACTCGTCTGAGCTTTGCGACCGCCTGCGTGATCCTGCCGAGAAGCTGACCGTGCTGGCCGCCGCCTTTGCCGATCGCTTACAAGGGGGCAGTGGCGAGCGTAACCTTTCACGGGGCGGGGACTGGCTCAATCTCCCGGCGAATCCGAGAGTGGTGTGTCGTGCTATTGTCTGGTTGTCCAACATGGTTCCCGGGCAAATGTGAATGTGCCTGCCCCTTCTGCTCGTTCGCGATCGCCTGGCGATTTCCGTCGATTTTCCGAGCGCCGCAAGGGTGAGTGTCCGGGAGTAGCGAAGCTGCAAGCGGCCATCCGCCGCAGCTGTAAACTGTCGGCCGCTTATGAACCGTCGCGACGAACAACCGCGTCAATCGCTGGTTAACAAATTCCGCCTTGCCTGGCGGGGCCTGCGGCGCGGCGTGCGCAGCGAGAGCAACTTCTTCGTGCATCTATTGATGGCGGCGATGGTGATTGCCGCCGCTGGCGTGCTTCGCTGCACTCTGATCGAATGGTGCGTCTTGGTGCTTTGCGTCGCAGCGGTGTTGGCAACCGAAATGCTCAACACGGCGATAGAACACCTGGCCAAAGCGGTTAGCGAAAAGCGCAATCCGTTTCTCGCCGACGCGCTTGACATGGCGAGCGCTGCGGTGTTGCTGGCGAGCGCGGGGGCGGCGATTGCCGGGACGATCGTTCTGGGCCATCGGATCGGAATTTTGTTAAGTTGGTGGAGCTAGCGAGTGGCGACACAAAGCCCAGGGATTGCCACCCGAGGGATACCCCCTGGGCTTCAGGGCGTGGCCGGCAGAGTCTGCGCGGCCTGGATCGCAACGTTGCGGCGATTGCCAGCAACGCCTGGTACCAACCCGATTCGTTTTCTGTGTTGCATGCCCGTCCGACCCTGCCGCCCCGTCCCCGTTTGAACAACGGATTGGCCTTGTCTCCACAGGCACTCATCTTTCCTGGCTTTGCGGTCCTCTCTATAATCGCGGGTAACCGTTCACGGGCCGGGGACTGGCTCATTTCCCCAGCGAATTCGCGAGTGGCGTGTCGTTCTGTTGGATGATTGTCCAACGTGGTTCCCGGGAAAATGTGCCTGTCCCCCTCTCTTGGCCCGTGAACGGTTATAATCGCGGCATTCACCGACCCTGCCTGGAAACGGACTTCCTATCATGCGGGCCATTGCAATCATCAATCAAAAAGGGGGCGTCGGCAAAACGACCACGGCCGTGAATCTGAGCGCAGCGCTGGCCGCTACGGGGCTGCGCGTTTGTCTGGTGGACCTCGATCCGCAGGCCCATGCATCGCTGCACCTGGGCGTCGCAATGGACGAGGGCTATCGCAGCATGTACGACGTGCTAACCGACAATCAGGCGATCAAGGACGTGTGCCGCAAGTCGGCTGAGAACCTGTGGGTCGCGGGGTCCCACATCGACCTGGCTGCCGCGGAAGTGGAGCTGGCCGGCGTGCCGGGGCGCGAGTTAATCCTGCGTGACAAACTGGCGGAGGTGGATGGCGAGTTCGACTACGTGCTGGTGGACTGCCCGCCGTCGCTTGGCGTGCTGACGCTCAACGCATTGGCGACCGTCGACGAAGTGCTGCTCCCCTTGCAACCACATGTCCTTGCATTGCACGGCCTGAGCAAACTCCTGCAAACGATCGACCTGGTGGCCCGTCGTCTGAACCCCAAGCTGCGACTCAGCGGAGTGGTGTACTGCATGTACGAATCGGGAACCCGCCTGGCCGCCGAGATCACAAGTGACGTGGACGCATTCTTCGCCCGGAGTCGGCAGCCGAATACGCCCTGGTCCGATGCGCAGGCGTTCCAGACCCGGATTCGCCGCAACATTCGCCTGGCGGAAGCACCGAGCTTCGGCCAATCAATCTTCGGCTACGCGCCTGACTCGAAGGGCGCGGAGGACTATCAACGGCTTGCGCAGGAATTGACTTCGCAGGGGGCCAAGAGCGGTGCGGCGATGATCCGTCCGTAGTGAAACCGCGCCTGCGGTAACTCGATGCGGCCATGGCACACGAGGTAGATGAGCCGACGTTCTTGCGTCAGCCGGCGCGAACAGGCGTCGGGTCGCCGGTGTTTGGGTGATTCGGGTTTACCGATCCCGCTCAACGGTTCCATCGATACACACGCTATTTGCGGTCCATTTACCGCCATCCGCGCTTTCATTTGACAACGCACCAATTGTGATCTATTAGCGGCCGACCAATGCTCTGGTTAGCGCCAGGTCGTGCTGTAGCGAACTTGCCGGGCGTGCGGTTCGGCATTTGACACTTCTTCCGCGCCCTCCGTCCACGGCCCCCGGTACTGACTTGACGGTCGCGCCGACGGTGTCGATCAGCGCATTGGACTTCAGAAAAAATCCGCGCGCAATCGAGGTTTGCCGGAATCCAGTTCCCGTGCCGTGTCGATTCGAACATTGGCATTCAACGGATTGCTTTCGAGTGGAATGGATGTCCACACCTGGAGAGCATTGCTCTCCTTGTCGACATTGCCGCAAATGCCGCATGGCCAACACGGACTGTGACGGACGGAGCTGGCCGGCGGTTTGTTTTTCCTTCCTTCGAAAGGAGTCTGATGTGATGAAGTGCTTTGCAACGCGCTGTGTGGCAGCCGCGCTCGGCCTGATGCTGGCCGCCGGCAATGCCATGGGCCAGAGCTACGGCTCGCCCACGCTACTGCCGCTGCCCGAGGAACCCGCTCCTCTGGGCGATCGCGCCAACGATGGCGCAGCGCAGTACCGCACCGTCCAGCACCAGGTACAGTTGGTGAACGACGGTGATGAAAACGAAAACGGCAATGAATCGACGGTGGCACCCGTGCCGACACCTCCGCCGGACAGCAGCTCGCCAGGCGACGCCCCGGTCGATCGTGCTGACGCCGGGGGCTGCGCTGAAGGTAGTTGTCCGGCCGACGGGGGTTGTGCCGACAGCTGTTGCGGTGATGATTGGCTGGCCAACTGGTGTGGACCCGGCTGCAACTCCGGATGGTTTGGCTCCGTCGGCGGCATGGTGCTGACCCGCGACCGTGCCGACGGTTTCTGGACTTCATTTGAATCCAACAACAACGCCAACCAGATTCTGAATACCGAAGACGCCGAGTCCGACTGGCGCGGCGGCTGGATGATCTCGTTTGGCAAGTGGTTCGGCGGCTGCGATCCGTGCGGTGACTCCTGCGGCCCGCGCTGTGGAATTGGCGTAACGTATTTCTCCACCAGCCCATTCCGAGGTTCGTCGACGGTTTTCGCCAACGACCCGCTCAATAACGAATGGGTCAGCTCGACGATCGACATGGACGACGCGCTGGGTCCTATTCAGTTCCCCGACGGCAACGAAGTGGACGACTATTTTGATAATTCGCTGAGCCACTCGCTCGAACGCCGCGATTACATTCAGAGCGTGGAAATCAACCTGCTCAGCCAGTACTGGCAACCGAACGCCCACTGCCAGGTGACCTGGCTGGGTGGCGTCCGCTGGTTCCGTTTCGACGAAAGTCTGTTGTACAGCGCGGTCGCGGGGGCCAGCACTCCGACCGGCTCGAACGAAGCCTTCATGGACTTCGACTGCACGAACGATCTGGTGGGCTTCCAGCTTGGCGCCCGCTGTGATTGGTACCTCACGGAACGATTCAGCTTGTTTGTCACACCCAAGTTCGGCCTCTACGGAAACCATATCCAGACGCACAACCGGGTTTACAACGGCGACGACTCCGAGCTGTACGATTTCAGCCAGGATACGACGGGCGTGTCGTTCTTGGGCGAAGTGGATCTGGGCGCGAGCTGGCAATTCGCCCAACACTGGCGTGGCTTCATCGGCTACAAGGCGATTGCGGTGACGGGCGTGGCTCTGAGCGACAACCAGATTCCGCACTACCTGGCCGCGGCCGACGAATTCCAGCAGATCAACAGCAGCGGCAGCCTCGTGGTTCACGGCGGCTTCGCTGGCCTGGAGTTCAGCTACTAAGGGGGGCAGGCTTCCCGTCTGCCAACGAGATATCCGCATTCTTTCCCCGCTCCCCATCGAGAGCGCGGGGCCGGGATGAGGGGGAAAAACAGGCCTCGGCCGGTGGCATCACCGGCCGAGGTCTTCTTGTTCACGCGGAACTCGAGGCGGAAAAGTAATCCGCTCGCCGCAGGCCGGCCGAAGTTCCCCGCTTCCAGTTCCGCGCTAAACCACGACGCTCGTCAGCGAGCGGAAGGCCGGGTCACCGCGGATGGCATCAAAGTCGGACTCTTCGGATACGCGTTCTCGATAGTTCGGGTCCAGCTCGAACGCCTGGGCGAGAAACAGCAAGGCGTTTCGTTTGTTGCCGGCCAAACTCCAATAGCAGGCCAGATTGTAGTGGATGATGGCCTCATTCGGATCAGCTTCCAGCGCTTCCTCAAGGGACTCAATGGCCATGTCGACGCGCCCAATCCGCTTGTAGCACCAGCCCAGCGACAACCAAATGTGAATGTCGCCGGGCGCGCCTTCGGCCGCCTGCTTGAGCGGCCCAATGGCATCACGGCATTTTCCCAATGCGCGCAGCGCCTCGCCGCGCAGGTGCAGGGCGATATTGTTCCCGTTCAGCTCCTCCGCGCTCAGCCGGCCCAGCGCCTCCAGCGCATGGCCTGGCATTTCGAGTTCGAGGTAACCCTCAGCTGCTCGCAGTATCTGCTGCCGGCGAATGCGACTAAGCGAAGCCACAGGGACCGTCCCTAAGGTTGCGGAGTCCGCGAAGCAAAAAGGGACTGTCCCCTTCGGCCCCCGGTACTTCTCCTTCTCGCGGAATTATTGGAACGACGGAAACAAAAGTCCACATCGGGTCGCCCAAGGCCGCGCGATTTCTACTCAATTTTAACTCGAAGTCTGCCGACACCCAACTGTCGTTACCAGAAAATAAGTGAGATGTGCGACGAATCGGGCATCGAAGAACGGACGGCGCAAAGTTTGACGGCCCATAGGACGGATTTTCATTCCGTCCCGTCTTCAGGCCATTCATTTGGCAAACGCCCGGGAAAGGCCGGGACTCTTGCGCGAGACGGATTGGAAATCCGTACTACGCCTCAATCGCCGTCGTCGCTGCTTGATACAGATCCACCAGAGACCTGGCAGGCTTGGGAAGTTTCAGCACCGGTGCAATCTCGGCAAACTCGCGGTCCACCTGCTCCAGAACGTGCTGGATCGGCGGATTACCGATCGGCCGCAGCGCTTCGAAGGTTGCTTCAAACTTTGCGCAGTCGTACCAATCGTCGTCGGCCACCGCGGGAAGTAGCGAGGACAACGCCACGGCAATTCGCCCCCAATGGCCGCGGAACTCGGCGGCCAGTACGTCCGTCGTCGTGTGGCTTTCGACCATCGTGACAAACTCGGCAGGCAGATTCCATGTGTGGGCCAGATGTGCGGCCGCTTCCGCGTGATCCCAACCGAATCGCTGGCGTTCCAGGTCCGAGAGCCGATGTCGGCCCGACTCGCGCTGCTGCAATAGCTCGATGTACTCGGCAGGCAACTCCTTGGCCAATAACGGCACCGCCATGTCTTGGAGCAGTGCGGCCGCGAAGGCTTCTTCGCCATCGCGCAAGCCCAGCAGCTTGCCCATCGCCCGAGCGAATACGCCGCGCCGCAGCGAGTCTTGCCAAAGACTCTTGAGATCGAAGGGGCCGCACCGGGGATTCGGCAGCAAACTGAAGACTGCGTTCCAGAGCGCGAAGTTTCTTATGGTTCGCACACCCACCAGCGTAATCCCTAACTTCACGCTGGAGATTTCTCGCGAAAACCCAAAATACGAGGAATTGACGAACCGCAGGACTTGCCCGGCAAGACCTGGATCGGCCTCAATCGGGATTGCGAACTCGGTGGGACCGTTCTCCGGATCGCGGGACAGTTCCAAGAGCCGTATCGCACTCTGCGGCAGAGCCGGCAGTTGCGCGGAATTTAGCAGCGTGCGAAGATCAACGGGCTGCATTCGATCGGTGGCGGTCATGAAACGTTTTCCAGGTGCAGTGAACCGGCGGCCTAATCCGCTCCTTGAAAAGCTACGTCAGTCACTGAGGACGGGCAAAACTTGGGAGGCCGATCTGCGCCGCGTTGCTTTAGCGCATCATCGAGACCGCACCGATGTTGCGTTGAGTCAACGCAGCCAGGAAAGCTATTCCCAGAGAAATTGCCGAAACTCGTGCCTGCTCATGGCTTTGGGTGGGTTGAATCCCCGACTCGGGTTCGGCTTTGGTCCGGTATCTGCCCTCGACTCCTACTCGTGGACGTACGTCGCACCGCGAACCTCCGGGAGTGAACCCTTTGGCACCCACCCATGGGTCTCCGATCCATTTGTTGATTCCCCTGCCGGTCATATTCGCCGGCTGGGTGACCGTAATCGCCACGTCAGATCCCCCATCCCCAGCTCGATCTGCGGAGGCACCGTGGGTGCGAACGGCGGAAGGATGGGAGCGAGCGACCTGGTTAAACGAAGCCGGCGATCGGCGCGCTCCGCCGATCCATCCAGCCTTGGTAACGGGCGTCATGATCGCGGCATCGGCACTGATTCTGGAAGCCGGCAGCGCCAGCCTCGCTGCGCCGAATTTTTCGGCCATTGCCGCAACATCTGACGATCGGCTTTAATCGCTCCGGTGGAGTTTTAGTGTAGCCGGTGATACAATTGCGAATTGTTCGCCAGTCGCAAGTGGACCGGTTTTCGCCAGGAGGATAATCCCATGATCGTCCCAGCCAAGGAACTTTTTCAACATGCATACGGCAAGTATGCGGTTGGAGCTTACAACATCAACAACCTCGAGCAAACCGTCGGCTTGTTCCGCGGCAACTTGGGGATCAAGAACTCGAACGAAGAACCTGTCGATCTCAAGAAGAGTGCTCCCTTTATTATTCAAATCTCGCGAGGTGCCCGCGCCTTTACCGACAAACGCTTCTTGGAAGGCATGATACGGGCGGCCGAAGAGGTGTTTCCCGACGCGATCTTCGCCGTGCATCTCGACCACGGCACGGAAGAGGTGTGTTACGACTGCATTGAGAGCGGGTTCTATTCATCGGTGATGATCGATGCTTCCCACGAAACGTTCGATGAGAACGTGGCCATCACCCGCCGCGTGGTCGATCGGGCTCACATGCGCGGTATTTCCGTGGAAGCAGAACTGGGGATGTTGGGGGGCGTTGAGGAGGACATCAGTGTTTCCGCCGAACATGCCTGCCTGACTGACCCGGGTCAGGCCGTGCAATTCGTCGAACGCAGCGGTTGCGATTCGCTGGCGGTTGCCATCGGGACCTCGCATGGCGCCTACAAATTTACCGGCTCGCAAGGGCTGCACTTCGACCGCATTGAAGCCATCCAGAAGGTGCTCCCTGGTTTCCCGCTGGTCATGCACGGTTCGAGCAGTGTGCCCAAGGCATGGGTCAAACGCATCAACGACGCGGGAGGAAAGCTCGGCGATGCGAGCGGCGTGCCGGAAGACCAGTACTTACCGGCTGCGAAGCTCGGCGTCACCAAGGTGAATATCGATACCGACGGCCGCCTGGTGTGGTGCGCCATCTACCGCGAAGTTTTCCGCGACAAGCCTGCCGACTTCGATCCCCGCACGCCCGGCAAGCCCTTCATGGCCGCGTATGCGGATTACATCATCGGTAAGAACCAAAAGCTGGGCTCTGCCGGGCAGCTTGAATCGCTGCGATCTGCGCTAGCTCAAACGGTGTGAAGCCCTGTTGCGGGAAAAGTCCTCAACTTCTTATGCTTAGGCGCGGTGTGATTGAAGGGTCACGAATCTGGAGCACAACGAAATGGCCACACTCATCCGCGACGAAGAACTCGAAAAGCAGTTGCGCGAACAGCGCTCGGCATGGGGTGGCGATCGGTACGACGAAGTCTGGGACGGAGTTTACGTGATGGCTGCACTTCCGACCGATGAACATCAAGACCTGGTGTCGGGCTTCAATTGCGCTCTCTACGACGCAATTCAAGCGGAAGGGTTAGGCCGCGTGCGCCCCGGCGTGAATGTCTCCGACCGCAAATTCGATTGGAAGGAGAATTATCGCTGCCCGGACGTGGTGGTGTTTCTCAACAACACTTCGGCCGTGAACATGGAGACGCACTGGTTCGGCGGTCCGGACTTCGCCATCGAGGTGATCAGCCCTAACGACGAGGCCCGGCTCAAGCTGGCATTTTATGCGTCGGTGCGAGTGCGCGAACTGCTGATCGTCGATCGCTTTCCATGGAAGCTGGAACTGTATCGGCTCGACGCGGGGGAGTTGCGGCTTGTGGAAGTGGTTGAGCCAGACGACGGCAAGTGCATATCGTCGCAAGTGCTGCCGATAACGTTGAAGCTCTATGCCGATGAAGATCGTCCGGCCATCGAGGTCGTGCATGGCGAGACTGGCAAGAAATGGCTCGTGTAGTATCGAGCCGCTTAGATCGAGATCGATTCGATCTTCACGCGCGTGTGGAGTTGCCGGTGGCCGGTGCGGCGGCGGCTGTTCTTGCGGCGGCGCAGCTTTTGCACGACGAGCTTCGGACCCTGCACAATGCCCACCACCTTGCCGGCAACCTTGGCGCCGGTTAGGATTGGCTTGCCCAGCGTAAGGCTTGAACCGTCGCTCACGGCCACCACGCTTTCGAACGTGATCGCGTCACCGGCATGAACATCGCGATAGTCGATGTCCAATTCCTGGCCTTCCACTACTTTCATCTGGCGGCCGCTGTCGTGAATAATGGCGTACATCAGCAATCACCTTAAGTCCGCTAACTTGAAGTTCCCCAGTGTAGGGGATGGGTTGGTCAGCTGTCGAGGCCTCCCTTCCCAATGGCACTGGCCTGTTGGCCGACCGAACCGTTCAAGGGCCGGGGACTGGTTCATTTTCCCGGCGAATTTGAAAGAGGCGTGTCCTGCTGTTGGGTGGCTGCCCAACGTGGTTCCCGGGAAAATGTGCCTATCCCCCTCGCGCTGCCCGGCCCGCAAAGCCGGCCCTGCAAGCGTTGCCCGGCCGGCAAAGCCGGCCCTACACTTTTTCCCGGCGAATTTGAAAGAGGCGTGTCCCGCTGTTGGGTGGTTGCCAAACGTGGTTCCCGGAAAAATGTGCCTGTCCCCCTCGCGCTGCCCAAGACTGCCGTGACCCCCAGGCAATCGCATCCACGCCATGAACATCCTCACGCTGGAAACGACCTGCGACGAAACGGCGGCGGCGGTGATTACCGATCGCTTGGAAGTGGTTGCGTCGGTCGTTGCGTCTCAGGACAGGCTGCACGAAAAATTCGGCGGCGTCGTACCGGAGATTGCTTCGCGGGCGCACGTCGAACGGATCTTGCCGGTGATTGACCAGACGCTCAGGCGGGCTTCGCTCACGCTCAACGACATT
>SXHT01000205.1 GCA_005773095.1 Planctomycetaceae bacterium | reverse complement strand
GTGACTTTCCCATCCACGGCCGGCAAAGCCGGCCCTACCAGGTTGCCGAATGTAAGAAACTGATTGGCCCTGGCGTTGTAACCGGATAGGTTGAACCTGCCGGCATGTCGTGTATAGAATGGGGGCGTAAGGGATGGAACGGATTGGACGAACCGCGTTTTCAAGGGAGGGCAATTCCATGCGAAAGTTCATCGCGTCTCAATTGGTCTGGCTGGCGAGCTTCGGGGTGATGCCATGCATCGCGCCGGCCGACGATGAGTTCATCGTCGAGGAAGCTCGTTCCGGCATCCCCGTGCAAACCGCAATCTTCACGCGCCGCTACAGCGCCGTTGAAACCGAGGACGAGGTTGCCGGCCAAGAGTTTGAGGCTGGCATCGGCGCCACAAACACTTTCAAGTTCGTGCACTGGCGTCGCTGGGCACGTCCCTACGGCTGGTACGGTTCCTATGGACCAGGACCTGGGTACTACGTGGGCTACCGGCCTCGATACTACGGCTACTATGCGCCGTATTGGGGTGGCTATTACGGCGCGCCGTACGTCAGCTACTACGCGCCGCCAGCACTTCACTATGGCGGCTACGGCGGTTGCTATTACTGGTAATGTTTCGGTGGGCCTGCGCTCTGTCTTGGCCCAACCCTACGCTAGCACCTTAGCAAGCAGCGACTTATCCGGCGCGTGTCAGGCGATTCATGGACGTGAGTTCGCTGGTCGATGAGGTCGAAAGACGTTCTCTCGCCGGTATCCCACATGTCTGAGGATCACGCCCAATGTTCTGCCTGCGCTCCCTGGCTGTGACATCGACACTGGTATTGGCACTCGCCACGGACGCGCTGGCCGTCAATCATTGGCAGAAAAAGTCGGTGATCAACAATACCGGCCAGCATGCACCACCTGTTTGGGGTTTCGGCATTCCGCCCGAAACCTGGGGCTGGTTCGGAGCGCATTACTGGCCGCGGTACGGATGGCACACCGGTTACTACGGTGACTGCAAGGAGTGGGGATATCGACAGGGCTATTAGGCGCCCGTAAACACGGACCTCCTGGCCGCGCTTGCCAGTCTCGCAGAGAATCGCCCAAGGTCCTACCGCCCAAAGCCAACGAAGAAGCTGAACACCTGCCGTTGGTCGTCGTTGTTAAAGGACACCGGGAAGGCAAAATCAAGCGCGATCGGTGCGGGACCTAAAGCGGGCACGGTAATGCGTAAGCCGGCGCCGGGGGCAACGCGGTAATCAGTAATCTCCACGTTCTCTTCCACCGTGCCCGTGTCGCAGAATACCACGCCGCGGAGCATGTCGTCGGCCGTGATCGGGAAAAGATACTCGACGCTGCCCAACAGCAGAAATTCGCCACCCACGTTGACGTCGAGATCGTTCGGGCCGACGCCGCGAAAGCGGAAGCCGCGGAGCGTCGAGAAGCCGCCGGCAAAGAATCGGTCGTAAAGCGGCGTGTCAGCACCCGAAACGCCCACCTGGCCGACCATGCTTAGCACATGGCGGCCCGAGCCGTCAGGCCGTTCGCGCAAGGGAAAGAACTGCCGTCCCTCCAGCGTTACGCGTGGGTAAACAAAATCGCCGACCGTCTGCTCAAACTTCAAACCGACGCGGTGGCCTTCGGTCGCCAGAAACGTGTTGTCGCGCGTGTCGTGAGCCAGTTGCGCCGAGAACGTGTAGATCGAGGTATTGCCCAACACCTCGGCGAGGGCAGGCGGTGTGGGTTGTCGCGGATTCGAAATGTCGACCGCTTGTCCCGTGAATCCCACCGTGCCTGACAGGTCGGGTGTAAACTGGTATCCCAGGTTTACCGTGCCGCCCAATCGTTCTTCCAGCCAATCAACGTAACCGCGCGTGAAATAAAAACCACTCAGTCCGAGGCTGACGGGCGTATCGAACAGAAATGGCTCGGAGAAGTTTACCAGGTAACGCTGCACTTGCGTGCCAGGTGCGGCCTCTAAACGAAAGCGCTGGCCCGCGCCGCGGAACGCGGTTCCATTCCGAAAGTCCTCCCAGCCGTTGACCGGCCAGCGGCGCCAGTCAAAGTTTTGCTCGTCGACCACGATCGAGCCAACCAGGCCTGCGTCAGAGTTCACTCCGACGCCGAACATGAAGCGGCCGGTCTGGGTTTCTTGCACGATTGTGTCGATGTCCACATAGCCGTCGGGCTGTTCCAACGTCGGCGGCACGAAGCCGTTCTGGTCGACCGGCGCCGGACCTTTGCCAAACATGTTGCCGAACAGTCCCGGTGGCGCTGGCGGAGGGGTCATTGGCGGTGGCATCGCGCCGGGCTCCACGTAAACACCCCCGGGGGGCGGCGAATATTCATCCGACGGCACCACAGGCCCCGAAGGAGCAAGCAGCGGTCCCGAGGCCGGCGGCGGCACATAAGGATCGTACGTCGGGGGGGGCGCCGGCGGCCGATACGGCTGCGGTCGTCCTATGCCGCCGAGCGACCGACCGCCTTGCGATGGCGTGAACTGTGTGAGAATTACCTCCCGATCGCGCGGATATTCGTCAGCTGGTGGATCCGGGCTCTGTCCGCGAATGATCACCTGATCTTCCCGCGCCCTGATCTCATTCTCGGGGAGCAAATCCACCGACCTGCCATCCGGCAGCCTCCAGCGCAAGACCGGCGCAGGCGCATTTCGAGGATGGACGTACAAGTCCGGTCTGGGTGCCGGGTCCGGACTTTGTCCGCGCACGCGATTGCCCGGTTTATCGGCGATCCCCTGATCCGCGTCCAAGTCGGGCGGAATGATTACCAGTTTTGGCGCAATCCCTTGGGCCGGATCGTTCATGAATAAACCCGAAGCTTTCAGACGCCGCTCGGCGGCCCGCACTTTGCGAATGTCCACGATGTCGCCGGGACGAATGTCTCCAAGGGGATTGAGCACCGCCTGCTGTTTGGTGTGCGGGTGATCCCCCTCGATCTTCACATTCACACGGCCTACCCGGTATCGCTTGCCTTCCGCGACGTTGTAAACGAGGTCCACTTGTCCTGGCTCTTCGAGGAATCGCGTTTCGGCCTGAACATCAGCGAACACATAGCCTACGCTGCCATAGATATCTCGAATCGCTCCCAGGTCGGCGTTCATTTTTGGCTGGTCGAAGAACTCACCATCCTTGAGTTTCAGGGCAATCGTGAGTTGCTCGTTGGAGAACTTGGTATTACCCATCAACGAGATGTTTCGCACTTGATAGCGGGGTCCTTCATCGATAACGAAGGTCAGCGAAAGCCATTTCTGGTCTTCATTCCACTCCAGCTCCCGGCCGATTCGCGCGCGGAAAAAGCCCAGGCTGCGATAATAGGTCGTCAACCGATCCACATCTTCGTCGATCTTGTGACGGTCGACTTGTCCTTTGAAAATCCAGAGGATGGGCGGCTTGCTTTCGATCTGGGTCTTGAGCCGCGAGTCGCTGGCAATGGTGTTGCCCTCGAATTTCACGTTCCAGACCTTCTGCTCTTGCCCTTCGTTGATCAGGTAGATCACGCCGCGGTCATTCG
>SXHT01000204.1 GCA_005773095.1 Planctomycetaceae bacterium | reverse complement strand
GGGCGTCCGGTCGCCGGAGCCGATCGATTTGACAACGGAGTAGTCCGCTGAGCGGCCATTTTTTCGCTGGTTGAATCGGGGCGAGCAAAGCGATTGCCGAGTCTACGCCGAAAGCCGCGAGCGCTGGCCTCGCAGCACCGCCACCAGCGCTGCCCTGGCCGCGGCGCGGCGCGCCTCGTGTCGTGCATACCGCCCCCTTTCGATCATCCCGCGCACCCGGCACAGGCGGCACGGGAGGAAGACTTGTCCACCACACCCGGGACATCGACTGAGCGGACCAACATCGGCGACGTCGTACCCTCCCTCGGCGTCAGGTCGGAAGCCAGGTCGCTTGCCCGACGCTATTCTTCGGACCGTGGCACGACTGACGCAGGTAAGAAGGGCAATTCGGGACCGCGACAGTTCGCCGGATGCCAGCAAGTGGCGGACTTTTTCGAACGTGTCCTGTGAGATCATGGGTGGTTTCCTCCACGAGGGGCTTCGCAAGTGTGTTCGTATGTACAGTATCTCTGGCCCCAATCGTAAACAAGAAACATGCAATACGCAAGCAAAAATTTATCGACATAATGTCCTTTTTATGCGAAAATGGCGGAGTTGTGGGGGTGGTGGGAGGTTTCCCGCAGGACCTGGCAAGCTCTGTCGATGGCGGGGAACCTGCCGTGGCGTGTCGAATTGGTCGCTTGGGCAGGTCTGCCGGGTCGATCAAAACAACCAGGCCCCGCTGGGGCTTTCTTGGTTTTCGCGGCCGGGAGTTCTCCCATGAGCGCCGATTTCGCTTTGCTGGTCGTGATGAGCGGCACCTTCGTGGCGATCTGGTTCTTGATCGGCCGGATCATGGTTACCCGGCGTTCGTGAGTTTTGCCGGAGCGTGTAACGATGCGCCGCGTTTTTCGCTAGACCCCATTAGAAGCGCGCCTCGGGGCAACGCTTCGTATGGTGCAAAATGCTTGCTCCTTCGCATCCTCGATCGTCAGGCGGCCTCCAGCTAAACTTGCGGCATCATGGGGAAGTGTCTGGTTACCGGCGCAACCGGGTTCATCGGTACTCACCTGGTGCGCGCCCTCATTGAACGCGGCGACGACGTGGCCTGCCTCGTGCGCCCCAGATCGCAACTCGGGGCGTTGGAAGGTCTGCCCATTCGGGTGGCGCCCGGTGACATGACCGCCGCCGAGTCGTTGCCCGCTGCCATGGCCGGCTGCGATCGGGTCTTCCACCTCGCGGGGTTGACCAAGGCGCTGTCCTTGCGGGATTTCTTGCGGGTGAACGCTGGGGGAATTGAGAATTTGATGCAGGCCGCGGACACGTTGCCGGCGCCGCCGGTCGTGGTGTTTGTTTCGTCGTTGGCCGCCGCGGGACCCGCCAGGAATGGTCGCCCGCGCGAGCCGAACGAACCGCCGCGACCGGTGTCAAACTACGGCAAGAGCAAACTCGCCGGTGAAATCGCCGCCGCGAAGTTTGCCGATCGTGTGCCGGTTTCCATTCTGCGTCCGCCGATTGTGATCGGCGAAGGCGACTTGCTGACGCTCGGTTTATTTCACACGATCTGGACGTTTCACTTCCATCTTGTTCCGGGGCTCACGCCCAGCCGTTTTTCGGTGGTGCATGTCGCCGATTTAGTGCAAGCCATCATCGTCGCGGCGGAACAGGGGCGGAGGATTGAGGCCCCCCGGGGGTCCCCGGAATTCGAGACGGAGAACGGCGCCGTGCAGGCTGTGAACAACGAGGGTCGGGGCATCTACTATCCCGCCGACGCCGAAATGCCTGACTTCGCTGAATTCGGCCAGCTTATCGCCCGCGGTCTCGGCCGCAGTCGGGTGCTGTGTGTCCCGACGCCTCGTTTTGGAGTCCAGGTGAGCGGATTTCTTGGCGAATTGGCCGGTCAGATTTTACGCCGGCCGATGCCACTCAACCTCGACAAGGCCCGCGAAGCCGCCGCCGGAAGCTGGACTTGCTCGCCACGTACGGCTAATCAAGAGTTGGGCTTCCAGCCAGGTGCGCCCCTTGCCGATCGCTTCCGCCAGACGGCCCAGTGGTATCTTCAAGAAGGTTGGCTGTAAGGTGGCTTGTTCCTGGGTTCTGCCCGGAAACAGACGGCGTAACCGTGCACGGGCCAAGGCAGGGGGACAGGCACATTTTCCCGGGAACCACGTTGGACAACCTCCTGACAAAACGATGCGCCTCTGGCGAATTCGCCGGGAAAATGAGCCAGTCCCCGCCCCGTGAACGGTTATACAGACGGCTCCCGAGGCTCTGCCTTGCGCCTGGTTCGTCGACACAGGCAGGATCGTTCCGAAGCGACAAGTATATTCGCGGGAGCTTGCAATCGACTGTTGCCGCGTTACAATCAGCGGAAATTCCTATCAGGGCATGGCCGCCCGACGTTTCCTGACAGACCGACCGAATCTCATTCAAAGGCGGCGGCAGGCGTTTCTAGAAAGAGCCCTGTGTTGCGTTGGAGCAAGACGCTGCGAGAAGTAAATCGCGCCAGGCCTGGCGGCGTGTAGTTTTAAGAAATCGTTGTGTGTTGAGGCCATCGGTAGCCGTGGTTTGTGTTGCTGCGATAGTTACCACGTGCGGCGCAGAGTTGTTTGTACGCGCACCATCTCACGACGATCTCACGATGCAACCAAACACGATCGAGACTGGATTGTAATGAAATAACAACTAGGAAGGACGGGTATGAAATCTATGCGATACTGGACGATAGGTACTTTTCTTGCTGGGACGGTCGTGATCGTGGGTCCGGGAATCAGCGCCCACGCCACACTCTTGTTGTTTTCAAATCAACAGCTCGCGCAGACCACGACGTTTAACATCGGCGTCGATGTGGACAATCTCGCAGGATCGCCATCCATTTCACAATCGGGTGGTAGCATCGACGAGGATGGTGCTGCAGGCACCGCATTTACGGATGCTGATCTCACAAATCACTCAGCTGGTAGCGCGATGGGATTTGATAGTGGCAGCAATGACGCCCCGACCAATCAGTGGACGCTAGGCTTTAACTCGACTGGCTTCGAGAACATGACTTTCCGCTTCGACTACCGCTCGACGGCAACGGGTTCTCCGTCAATTGCCTTGGATTACCAGGTCGGTGGAGGAGGATTCATCGTAACCGTTCACGGGCCGGGGACTGGCTCATTTTCCCGACGAATTCAAGAAAGGTGTCTCGTGCTGTTGGGTGGTTGCCCAACGTGGTTCCCGGGAAAATGTGCCTGTCCCCCTCTCGTGGCCCGTGAACGGTTACGGATTCATCAATATTAGTTCTCCGTCTCTCACTCAGGATGCGGCTTTTCACGCATTGAGCTTCGATCTGTCTGCAATTTCGGCAATCGAGAATGCATCAGCTGTCGACTTAAGGGTCACTTTGACCGCTGGAAGTGGTACTGGGACAACGCAGTTTGATAACATCCAGCTCACGGGTACGGCGATTCCCGAACCATCATCGCTTGGGCTTTTGGGCATCGGCCTGATGGGCGTTGCCGCCGTGCGCCGCCGTGC
>SXHT01000203.1 GCA_005773095.1 Planctomycetaceae bacterium | reverse complement strand
GCGCATGGTTAAGAGGCCTTGTGCGCGCTGTGCTTATGTGCCTCTGAACTCTGCGCCTCTGCGGTGAAGGAGGAAAGCAGCGATGTAACGGTTCACGGGCCAAGAGAGGGGGACAGGCACATTTTCCCGGGAACCACGTTGGGCAACCGTCCAACAGAAGGACACAGCTCTCTCGAATTCGCCGGGAAAATGAGCCAGTCCCCGGCCCGTGAACGGTTACGCAGCGATGAACCGCCGAGACGCCAAGACGCGGAGAGAAACAAGGAGAAGAAACGGTGCCAGGAACCGTTGAGTGACGGCGGCGGCTGATTTTGCTAACTACTGGCTTTATCGTACGACCGCATCGGCCCGCTTTGGGCGGGTATCTGTATCGACCCAAGCTCAGCGACGGCGGCCACGAGACGCGCCGCAACCACGACGGCCTGCAGCCGTTCGCTGCAGCGCATGGTTAAGAGGCCTTGTGCGCGCTATGCTCATGTGCCTCTGCACTCTGCGCCTCTGCGCCTCTGCGGTGAGAAATCCGGGCTAAGCCGGCATGGACTCGCCGGGTATCGCGTATTGCCAAAGCTCGGCGAATAGGGGGGTCAGATTCAGAATTGCTACCCAATGGTTGAGATACGTGAAATCCATTTGCTGGCGATTCGCTTGCACCAAGGCGACGACATCGGCACGGTCGATCATGCGGTTGGCAAGCAGCTTGAGAATGACCAGGTCTTCGCTAGCGA
The DNA here is from genome assembly GCA_005773095.1 of Planctomycetaceae bacterium. Taxonomy (GTDB): domain Bacteria; phylum Planctomycetota; class Planctomycetia; order Pirellulales; family PALSA-1355; genus SXHT01. Next base: position 5,318 of record SXHT01000203.1, on the reverse strand, counting down.
GCACGCTCACCTCAAGATTGCTGATCGGCAGGATCGCTGGCACTCGCCGCGACAATGCCGTGCGATGGTACTCGCTGTCCGCAAACAGCAAATCGACGTGGATGTCCATCAACGCATCTGGAATGCGCAGGTCGAAGAGCGCCACGCGAATTCCGCCCAACTCCAAGGGAAATGGGTTCGTGCGGGGGCGCATGCCCGCGGCCGAGAGTGCCGCATAGAGGTCCGGTAAGTTCGGCGGCTCTACAGCGATCAGCAAGTCCACATCGCGCGTGCCACGTGGATTCTTCCACAGGCCAACGGCGAGTCCTCCCGCCACGGCCATCGGCGCGCCGAGCGGCTGCAAGAGCTGCCATACACGGACGAGCGTCGCCAACACCAACTCAGACATGGGCCTTCCATCTCCGATTGAATTCAGCGCACATGTGCTCGAGTGCCTGGTGATGTTCGTCGGCGTACCGGTCGTACCAGGCGCGAAAGGCGGCGTCGACGTCGCCATCGGGTCCGACTTCTCGACGCAAACCGGCGCGCAGCATGGCAATGCTGGCGTCTTCCACTTCGATCCAGGCACGGATGCGATCCGTGTAGCCCATCGATTCGGGCAAATAGGGGGGATCGGGACGGACTTCTCGAGTGTCGATTGATGGCATGGGAGCCTCTCGAAGCAATTCTACACCGCCATTACCGATGCGCGATAGGCGCGTGCATGGGGACGAGCATCCAACTCGCTCCGCTCCGGCGATGCGATTGCTGGCTCTGCAAGGGCGTTTACCGCACCGTCATCTCGCAGCTTAGACCGCTGGCGGCGTGCAGGTAGGCATGCCTTACGTAGTCGGCCACCATCCGGTGGGCGCTGAATCGCCAGGCCAACGTGCCGATGCTGTTCATCATCCGCTGAATCCAGACCAGCGGCAGGCCGTCTACATTTCGGTCGTAGAACATCGGCACCACCTGGTTTTCCAGCACGTCGAACAGTGCTTCGGCATCGCGGACGTCGGTAATGCGGTCGTCCACGTGCTGCTTGCCGACGCCAATGGCGAAGCCGTTTGCTCCGTCGTACGCTTCCGCCCACCAGCCGTCCAGCACCGACAAATTCAGCGCCCCGTTGAGGACCGCCTTCTGGCCGCTGGTACCGGAGGCTTCCAGCGGACGCCGCGGATTGTTGAGCCACACGTCCACGCCCTGAATCAGGTGCCGCGTGACGTTGATGTCGTAATCCTCGACAAACACAATCCGGTTGCCAAACTGCTCGTCGAAGCGAGCGTTGGCGATCTTCTTGATCAGTTGCTTGCCCGGTTCGTCGGCGGGATGGGCCTTGCCGGCGAAGATGATTTGGACCGGCCGGTCGGGGTCGTTCACCAGCTTGTTCAGCCGTTCGATGTCGCTCATGCACAAATCGGCCCGCTTGTACGTGGCGAACCGCCGGGCGAACCCAATCGTCAACACGTTGGGATCGAGCAGGTTGCGGGCGGCTTCGACCACGGCATCGCTCTCGCCGCGGCGGCGGCATTGTCGGCTCACCCGGCGGCGAATAAACGCCAACAGCAGATTCTTGAGGGCGTAGTGCACTTCCCACAGCTCGCCCGGATCGACGTCGTGAATGGTCTGCCAGACTTCGGGCTCGCCCATACGTTGCAGCCAGCCGAGCGGGAACTTACGGTCGTAAAGCTGCCACATCTGCCAGGCCAGCCAACTGGGAATGTGGACGCCATTGGTGATGTGGCCAATGGGAATTTCTTCTTCCACCCGCCAGGGCCAAAGGTGAGCCCACATGCGGCGGCTGACGTGGCCGTGCAAGGCACTTACCGCGTTGGCGCGGCGAGAAAGCTTAAGCCCCAGCACCGTCATCGTAAATGGCTCTCCCTCGTTGTGCGGCTCGACGCGCCCGAGGCCCATCAGTTGTTCATACGAAATGCGCAGTTGATCGCGCAACGGGCCCAGATGCTCTTCGATCAGGCCGCCGTCGAAGCGGTCGTGCCCAGCCGGAACGGGTGTGTGGGTGGTGAAGACCGTGTGCTGGGCGACGTCGCGCAATGCATTGTCGAACGTCATGCCGTCGTTGTGCATCCGCTCGCGAATGGCTTCCAGCGTGGCGAACACGCTGTGCCCTTCATTCAAGTGATACACGCCGGGCACGATGCCCAAGGCAGCCAGGGCCCGGCAGCCGCCGACGCCCAGCACCAGCTCCTGGCGGATGCGGGTCCGCGTATCACCGCCGTACAGACGACTGGTCAACTCCCGATCCTCCGGGCTGTTGCCTTCGACATCGCAATCCAACAAATACAAATTGACGCGGCCCACGTGCATCAACCAGACCTTGGCGTGAAGCTGGCCGGTGCGGGTATCGACCGTCACCGTGATCTGCTTGCCGGTGGCATCGCAAGCCGGCTCCATCGGCATCATTTCAATCTTGGTGTCCAGATATTCTTCCTGCTGGTAGCCGTCGTGCGTGAGGTGCTGCTTGAAATAACCCTGGTCGTAGAACAGCCCAATGGCCACCAGCGGAATCCCCAATCCGCTGGCGCTCTTGATGTGATCGCCCGAGAGTACCCCCAGGCCGCCGGAATAAATCGGCACGGACTCGTGAATGCCAAACTCGGCGGAAAAGTACGCCACCGGCTTGCTGCCCAGCACGCCCGCATGGGTGCGACCCCATGTCTGCGGGTTGTTCATATATTCCTTGAGCCGGCGATAGGCGTAGTTGATGCGACTGTAGAGCACAAGCTCCGCCGCCCGCAGCTCGAGCCGTTCCGGAGTAAACTCCTGCAACAGGGCGATGGGGTTGTGATCCAACTGCCGCCAGCGAATGGGATCGAGATCGCGAAACAGATTAATCACTTCCGGATGCCACGACCACCACAGGTTGTGGGCAAGCGAATTGCACTTTTCGTAGAGAGATTGGGCGCGAAGCTCCGACGGGATCAACTTGCGGGGTGCCTGCACGGGGGGAGACATGACCTGGCTCATCTGAATGGACCCTCCATAGCCGCCAATAGGTGCGAGCGATTATAACGAGTGCTGGTCGGGCAAGCGACCCCGAAGTTCCCAGGTAGGACGGATTTTCAATCCGTCCCATCATGAAGTTTCCATGAACTCGGGACGGATTGAGAATTCGTCCTACGCTCGCAAGATGCCGCAGCCCATTCGCCATCCTGACGACGCGCAGCTCGATGAACTATGCACCCGGCTGGCCAGGCTGGCCGGGCCGCTCGACGAGAGCGAAACGTGGCCCGACGAGCAGCTTGGGCTGTGCAGGGAATTTGGCGTTTATCAATGGTTCATGCCTCGGGAATGGGGCGGCCAGGCATGGAGCGATCTCGACATCCTTCGCGGCTATCTCAAACTGAGTGCCGCCTGCCTGACCACCACCTTCATCCTCACACAACGCACGGGGGCCTGCCAACGGATCGTACTGGCCGAAAACGAAACCGCCAAATCGCGCTGGCTGCCGGGCCTCACCAGCGGTGAGTTGTTCGCCACGGTCGGCATCTCGCATCTCACCACGAGCCGACGCCACCTGGCCAAACCTGTGCTGCGGGCCACACGTGGCCGCGTCTCTCCGAGACGCGGGGAAGATTCGCATGGCAACTGCGAGTCTCGGAGAGACTCGTCTGCCTGGGTGCTCGACGGCTACAGCCCCTGGGTCACGGGCGGCGATCATGCCGACGTGATTGTGACCGGCGCGACGTTGGACGATGGCCGACAGATTCTGGTTGCGTTGCCGACTGACCTGCCGGGCGTCGAAGTGCCACCGCCGCCGAGGTTGGTTGGGCTTTCGGCCAGTCACACCGGTGAAGTGCGTTGTCATGGCGTGGACCTGCCGCATGACTGCCTGCTGGCCGGCCCGGTCGAGAACGTGATGCAGCACGGCAAGGGCGCCGGCACAGGCGGTCTGCAAACCAGTACGCTGGCGATTGGCCTCACCTCCGCGGCCGTAACTTACCTCGAAATGGAATCGCGACAGCGAACCGAGTTCAGCGAAGCGGCAAATAGCTTTCGCCAGGAGCACAGGCAGCTTGAGGCCGATCTGCTCGCGCTGGCCGTTGGCAATACGGTTTGCTCGAACGAGGACCTGCGCACGCGTGCCAACAGCCTGGTCCTCCGCAGCACGCAGGCCGCACTTGCCGCCGCGAAAGGCACCGGCTATGTCGTTGGCCACCCCGCCGGCCGCTGGTGTCGCGAATCGCTGTTCTTCCTCGTCTGGAGCTGCCCTCAGCCAGTCATCGCCGCCAACTTGTGCGAGCTCGCGAGCCTGGGCGAGTGAGATTGGCGCGAAGATGCGAAGGCGGCATCCTTAGTAAATCGGCAATGTTGCAAAGACAATTCCCGATACCATGCCCATCAAATATCCTTCGACAATATCCGTTCCCTGGTTGACCGGCCCCAGTTGCACGATCGCCGTAGCGGCGGCTATTCCTGAAAGTGAAAAACAACCTTTCGTGGTACACCAAAGGATTGGCCTATCGGCTAGTGGCGCAAGAAGGACGGATTCTTGCTTGGTTGGACCTGGAGTTTGCCGAAGGGGTGAAGTGGGTTTTACAAGTCGTCGTCCGTCAATCCTGAATATTTCATCAACTTTTGTTGGGTTCCGCGTCTCAAGTCGCGATTCCCGTGAACTGGCGCCGAAAGAATCGCTGGGTTGCCAGTTTTAGAGTAGATATGGTGGCTGCCTTTAATTCGTTCGAGGAGCCAGCCATGCTTCTCAAGCACTGAGCAGAAATGCTTGCCCGAGACCACTTTCACAACTCGATCTCCGCGAGTTGCGCACCGGCATCTTGCTGGCCACGCGCGTCGCCGACCTCCAACCAACCTTCGGCCGCTTCACGAATGTTCGTGAGCGTCTCGTTAAAAGTTTCGCCTTCGGAGACGCAGCCAGGCAACGCGGGAATCTCAGCCCAGAAGCCACCTTCTTCCGCCGCATGCACGACAACTCGAAGCTTCATAATAATTCTCCCGTAGAGCGGACTTTCCCCACGAATTTTTCGTCGATTATAGCACCCGTCACCTTATTTCGTCCAAGGCATGGGTAGATCTTTGATGGCTTTCAGGTCTGGGGCTCGTTCGAGCATCTATTACTTGTGAAAGGGCCAGGGACACGGATGTTGCAATGCGCGCTTCACGAATTGACGCTTAACTCGTTTGGGCTTCATGTCAACTGTGGATGATGACGTGTGCCGCCCCTACGGGGCTTTGATGTCTCTTTATCATCCGGTCCCAGGGCTTCGCACTGGGCTATGATATGTCGCCCCTATCGGGCTGAAAATCAACGGACTGCGGCGGGTGCGATGACGGGAAGGATCGCGCCGTTGGCCATGTCCTGC
>SXHT01000202.1 GCA_005773095.1 Planctomycetaceae bacterium | reverse complement strand
GAGACGATGGCCTGCTTTGAGCCGACGATTGATTATGTCGTTACCAAGGTGCCGCGGTTCGCCTTCGAGAAGTTTCCCGATGCCGACACCACGCTGACCACGCAAATGAAAAGCGTGGGCGAAACGATGGCCATCGGCCGCACCTTCAAAGAGTCTTTTCAGAAGGCACTTCGCGGTTTGGAAGTCGGCGCTTTTGGCTTCGGCTGCGACAACACCGACAAATGGGGCACTTCCGAACAGCCCGATCGCGAAGCCATTCGGGCGAAGATTGCCCGTCCGGGGGATGAACGCGTTTGGTATTTGCGTTACGCCCTCAAAGATGGCATGACGATCGACGAAATCCACGAGCTCACGCACATCGACCGTTGGTTTCTCAAGAATCTCGAAGAGATCGTGACGTTGGAAGGCGAGTTACGGGCCATCGGCGAGCTGCACGCCTGTTCGCCGGAAATGCTCAAGACCGCCAAGCAACATGGATTTTCCGATCGTCAGTTGGCGGTGATCTGGGGGACTCGCGAACTCGACGTGCGTCAGGTGCGAAAGCAGTTGGGCATCCTCGCCACCTTTAAGGCCGTCGATACGTGTGCGGCAGAGTTTGCAGCCTACACGCCGTATTACTACAGCACTTACGAGGATCAGGACGAAACTCCGCCCAAACAGCCCGGCAAACGACGTGTCATGATTTTGGGTGGCGGTCCCAACCGGATTGGACAGGGAATTGAGTTCGATTATTGCTGTTGCCACGCGAGTTTTGCGCTGCGTGAGCTTGGCATCGAGTCCGTCATGGTCAACAGCAACCCGGAAACGGTGAGTACCGACTACGACACCAGCGACCTGCTGTTTTTCGAGCCGTTGACCACCGAGGACGTGCTTAACATATGCGATCGAGTCAACCCCGACGGCGTAATCGTGCAGTTTGGCGGGCAGACGCCGCTCAACCTGGCCCGAGCGCTCGCCGGCGCGGGCGTGCCGATCATCGGCACCAGCGTCGACACCATCGATGATGCCGAGGACCGCGAGAAATTCAAAGAGCTGCTGGATCGCTGCAACCTGAAGCAGCCGGCCAACGGCATCGTTCGCAACATGCAGCAAGCCCGCGAGGAAGTATTGAAGGTAGGTTATCCATGTCTCGTGCGACCGAGCTTCGTGCTCGGCGGCCGAGCGATGGAAATTTGCTACGACACTTCTCAGTTCGAGCGGTTTGTGGCCGAAGCGTTTATTGTTGCCCAAGGCCAACCCGTGCTGATTGATCGATTCTTGGAGGACGCAACGGAGGTCGATGTCGACGCGGTCTGCGACGGCAGCCAGGTCGTCGTCTGCGGCGTGATGGAGCACATTGAAGAAGCGGGCATTCACTCGGGCGATTCGGCTTGTGCCATTCCACCCTACAGCTTGCCAGGTCCGGTAGTGCAGGAGATCCGTGATGCCACGCACAAGCTGGCACTGACGATGGGCGTCGTCGGGCTGATGAACATTCAGTTCGCCATCAAGGAAGAAGCTGGCCGCCCGATGGTCTATGTTCTGGAAGTGAACCCGCGTGCCAGCCGCACGGTGCCATTTGTAAGCAAGGCCACGGGAGTGCCGGTCGCCAAGATCGCCGCCAAGGTAATGACGGGGGTCACGCTTGAGGAGTTGGATCTAACCAGCGAACCAATCCCGAGCCACGTCTCGGTCAAGGAAAGCGTGTTTCCTTTTCGCAAGTTCTTGGGTGTGGACATCGTGCTTGGTCCGGAGATGAAATCGACCGGCGAAGTGATGGGCATCAGCGAGCGGTTTTCGATCGCCTTCGCCAAGAGCCAGCTTGCCGCCGGCACCGTACTGCCGACCAGCGGGCGGATTTTCCTGAGCGTGGCATCGCAAGCCCACAAAGAGCAGATGGTCGATCTTGCCCGCAGTCTTCACGACCTTGGCTTCGAACTCCTGGCAACCGAGGGCACATCGCGCAAGCTCGCAGAAGCCGGCATTCCGGTGACGCGCCTGAGAAAATTGCAAGAAGGGCATCCCAATCTGCTCGATTACCTGGTGGACGGTGGTGTGCAATTGATCTTGAACACGCCGCGCGGCAAAGGCGCCCGCACCGACGAAGGTCGGATCCGCAGCGCCGCGGTCGCTCATGGCGTACCTTGCATCACAACCATCCAAGCCGCGCACGCCGCCGTCCGCGCCATGGAAGCCCTGCGTGTCGAGGAAATGACAGTCCAATCGCTGCAAGACCGCCTTGCCACAACCGCCGATGTGCGATCATGAAGCTGGGATGCGGATTCTCCCTCGAACGTTTGGGGTTGAAATCCGCTCGATTGTCGCGCCCAATCGAAGGTCATGAGCATCCTCGTCGAACTACAGTCTCGGTTTCGCGCGGCGCTGGCCGGTCTCGTGGATGATCCGAGCGAATTTCTGAAGCTGGTGCAGCCGGCGGCGGATGCCCAATTCGGCGATTACCAGGCAAATCTGGCGATGCCGCTTGGCAAGCGATTGGGTAAGCCGCCCCGAGAGATGGCTCAGCAGGTCCTCCAACGCCTTGATGTCGCCGATTTGTGTAAACAGCCCGAGTCGGCCGGACCCGGCTTTATCAACCTCCAACTGCGAGACGATTGGCTTGGCAACCATTTGCAAACGCTATTGGGCGATGGCCGTCTAGGCGCGGCGTCGGCGACTGTTGCGCGCAGGTTCGTCATCGACTATTCGGCCCCCAATATTGCCAAGCCGATGCATGTGGGCCACGTTCGCTCGACCGTCATCGGCGCTGCGCTCGATCGCACGCTGCGATTCTTGGGCCACCGGGTGATCAGCGATAACCATATCGGCGATTGGGGCATGCAGTTTGGCATGATTCTCTACGGCTACAAGCACCTTCGGAATGAGGCCGCGTACGAGCAGAATCCCGTTGCCGAGCTCAGCCGGTTGTATCGACTTGTGAATCTGCTCGTCGGCTATCACGAGGACATGGCCGCGCTTCCCGAGTTGAAAAGCCGCCTTGAGCGACAGGAGCAAGTCGTCGCCGAGATGGTCGCGCAGCCGCCACCGACCGAGAAGGCGGCCCTCAAGCAAGCCGCAAAGGCTCTGGGACGTGCTGAGGATCAAATCGATCAGCTCCGCAAACTACTTTCGTCAACCCATGAACGGATTGCCCGCATCGAAGGCGACCCCGGCGTGGAGCACCTTGCCCGTGCGCATCCTGACATTCGTTCGGCCGTGCTGGCGGAAACGGCCAAACTGCATGCGGGTGACGCCGAGAATCGCCGCATTTGGAGGAATGTCTTGCCGGCCTGCCGCGACGAGATCGACCGCATCTATCGCCGGCTGCAGGTCACGTTTGATTACACGCTCGGCGAAAGTTTTTACGAAGATAAACTGGCGGGTGTCGTGGAAGACCTGGAACGGCGCGGCATCGCCCGCCCAAGTAACGGCGCCACGTGTGTGTTCATCGAAGGGCATGAAACGCCGTTTTTGATCCGCAAGCAAGACGGAGCATTTCTGTACGCCACGACCGATCTGGCGACCATCCAGTATCGAATGCAAACCTGGCAGCCGGACGCCATTTTGTACGTCGTGGATCACCGCCAGAGTTTGCACTTCGAACAACTTTTCGCCACCGCCCGACAGTGGGGCTATCGCGACGTGGAACTCCAGCACGTCAGTTTCGGCACCGTGCTGGGCGACGACGGCCGGCCCTTCAAAACCCGCTCCGGCGACACCGTCGGCCTGGAAAGTCTGCTGGACGAAGCCGTCTCGCGGGCACTCGCGGTGGTGAGCGCGAGTGATGAAAAGAAACCGGGTCGAGACGCAGCGCGCGAGGACAACCGCGGCCAGATTGCCGAAGCGGTGGGCATCGGCGCCATCAAGTACGCCGATCTCTCACAGAACCGCACCAGCGACTACATCTTTAGCTACGACAAGATGTTGGCCATGAACGGCAACACGGCAACGTACATGCAGTATGCCTATGCTCGAGTGCGCAGCATTTTCGCCAAAGGGAATGTGGATCTGGCGGCGATTCGCCAAGACGCCGTACCCATCTCACTTGCTCATTCGGCCGAGCGCAGCCTGGCGGTGGCGATCGCACAATTCCCCGAAGCACTTGGTCTGGTCGTCGCCGATTATCGGCCGAACCATCTCACCAGCTACCTGTTCGAACTCGCCAACCGCTACAGCACTTTCTTCGAAAATTGCCCCGTCCTGAAGGCCGAGACGCATGCCTTGCGCGCAAGCCGACTCAAGCTCTGTGACCTGACCGCCCGCGTCCTCAAGTTGGGCCTCGAGTTGCTCGGCATCCGCGTCGTCGAAAAGATGTAGCAGCCCATGCCGTGATGGCCCCAACCAAGAGTTGTGGTAGACTAAAATGCCCGAAGGATACATCCTTGCGTATGCAAGCCATCGCAGAAAGAACCGTTGCCTGCAGGACCGACGATCAACGCTGGCTGGTGGAAACCCGAGCCATCGTGGCCGACCTGTTGCGTCCCAACGCCGCCGTTTACTGGATCGACCTGGTGGCAACGTTGGCGGTGGGTTATCCGGCGCTGGTTTTGTACTCGCAGATGTCGGGCGTGACCTGGCAGCGCGGCTTGTGCTACGTGCTGGCGGTCGTCTCACTGTTTCGTGCCGGCAGCTTCATGCATGAATTGGCGCACTTGGGGCGAGGTGAGTTGCGCTCATTCCACTGGGGTTGGAATCTGCTTTTCGGCGTGCCGTTTCTGATGCCGAGTTTCTTCTACCTGAGTCATTTGGGGCACCACAACACTCATTACTTCGGCACTCGCGAGGACGGCGAGTACCTGCCCTTGGCCTCGGGATCGTTCGGCACCTGGCTTGAATTTCTGATCCAGGTCCCGCTCATGCCCGTAGGGATTATGACACGCTTTCTACTCAGCCCCCTGACGTTTTTGCATCCGAAGCTGCGTCGCTGGGTGCTGGAGCACGCATCTTCGTTTGTGATCAACTTTCGAGCTCGCAGGCCATTGCCGCGCTTCGCGCCAACCACTGAGTGGGCGGTGCTGGAACTGGCCTGCTCGGCGATGATCTGGAGTCTGCTGCTGGGAACGATCTTGGATTGGCCGATGTTGGTGCATCTGGGACCGGTGTTGCTCGTGGTGTTCGGCATACTTGCGCTCAATTACCTGCGTACGTTGGTGGCCCATCGCTACCTGAGTGTTGGCGGCGAGATGACATTGCTTGAGCAACTCGGCGATTCGATCAACATCGAGGGGCGTACGCTGCTGACGGAACTGGCCTTTCCCGTGGGACTGCGGTACCACGCGCTGCATCACTTATTTCCGTCGATCCCCTACCACAACCTGGGTATCGCCCATCGGCGGCTGATGGCCAGGTTGCCCGCGGATTCGCCATATCGCCGCAGCGTGTTTCCCAGCACATGGGCGGCGATCAAATGCCTGGGGACTGATTTCTGTGTCGCGCGAAAGTCTCGCGCCCAGGGTCGCTTAGACGGCGTCGGCATCTGGGAGCGGCAGTGAAGCTGAGTCGTCGTCGGCAAAAACATCGCCTGAGGCGCCCCCGTTGACCTGCGGCTGAATTTCATCGCGTGAGTCGCCCGATTGGCGGTTGCGGAGGTAAAGCTTGATCGGGACTTCGCTGTACGGCAACCGCTCGCGCAGCACGCCTAGCAGATAGCGGCAATAGGGGGCGGAGATCGCCCTTGGCTCGTTACAAAACAGCACGATCGTCGGCGGCTCAAAGCTGACTTGCGTGGCATAAAAAATCTTGGGGCGGCGGTTTTGGAAAAGCGGCGGCGGATTTTTCTCGAGCGCGAAGCGGATCACGCGGTTCAATTCGCCGGTGGGCACTCGCTGACGGGCCTGCTTATACAGCATTTGGCAGTGATTGATCAGGGCCTTCACGTTCTTGCCCGTCTGGGCGGTGATAAACGCGATCGGCACATGCCACATGCTGCGGAACTGATCGCGCAAGTACGTGACCCATTTTTCCGTCGGCATACTGTCCACGACCAGGTCCCACTTATTCACCACGAACACGCAGGGTTTGTAGTTTTCCGAGATGTACTCGCAAAGCTGCTTGTCCAGCTTGCTGATGCGCTGCGTGGGATCGAAGAACATGAACACGACGTCGGCGCGGCGAATGCTTCGCTGCGCTCGATGGGTGCTGTAGAACTCGATGTCCGTAGCGATGCTCTTGGCGCGTTTAATGCCGGGGGTGTCGATGGCGACAAACGTCTTGCCATCGAGTTCGAAACGCACATCGATGCTGTCGCGAGTGGTGCCGGGGATCTCGCTGGTAATCACGCGCTCGGCCTGGGCCAATGTGTTCACAAACGTGCTCTTGCCGACGTTGCGGCGGCCCACGATGGCCAGTTTCATGCGCGGCTCGACCGGCGGCAGAGGATTCGCATCCGACTTGGGCAGCCGGTCCACGATCATATTCAATAGTTCATCGCGACCGCGATTTTGCAGCGCGCTTACGCAGACAAGCTTTCCGCGACCAAGCTTGTAAAACTCGTCGGCCTGAGTATCAAATCTGGCATCGTCCGCCTTGTTGGCCACGCAAATCACAGGGGACGTTACACAGCGAAGTTTACGCGCCACCTCCTGATCGGAGGGCATCAGCCCTTCGCGGGTGTCGACGACAAACAGGATCACATCGGCCGATTCGATCCCTACGTCGATTTGTTCTTCAATCTTCTCGCTGAGCTCGGCAGAATCTGCGCAGCCGATGCCGCCCGTGTCCACCAGATCAAAAAAATAATCGCGGTGGTACATCAAAAAGGTCTGCCGGTCGCGGGTCACGCCGGCCGTGCCGTCGACAATCGCCAGCCGCTTGCGTGCAAGCCAATTGAAGATGCTCGACTTACCGACATTTGGTCGGCCGACGATCACCACCTGCGGCACACCCATCGAAGCAACTCCCGGACGCGCAAAACAAACATCCCCATAATAGTCGACGGTGCGAAGCAGGAAAACGGGTTGGGGCAGATAGCGTTCCCAAAACCATGCGTCGGTTTCACCTTCGCGGAGGCTTGAGCCCTTGTTTCCCCCCTGCTTTGCGAAATCGACCTCCGACCTCTTCGCTGGGAATCGATGAAGACTTATATTGGAAGCTCCATCATTCTCAAGGAAGCGGTCATGGCGAGCCAACAAGAGTCGGACGATCACCGAGCATTGAGCCGCCGAGCATTGAGGCAAAAGCTGGAAGGCCTGCAGGGAGCCGGCGTGACGCACCTGCCGAAACGGCAAAACACTTCCGCCCAGCGCATGCCCACCGCCGACGTGCCAACGGCGCCCCCCGTGAAATCCGCTGAAGCCGCGCCGATCCCCCGCCACCCAGCCGCGGCCAGGCCCCCTTCGCAACTCGTGCAACTGGACCTTGTCCGGCATGAGGTGACCGCCTGCGTGAAATGCCCGCATCTGGCTGCGGCGCGGACGCAGACTGTTTTCGGCGCAGGCAATCCGCGTGCACGGCTGTGCTTCATCGGAGAAGCGCCCGGCGCCGACGAAGACCGACTGGGCGAACCGTTTGTGGGCCGCGCCGGGCAGTTGCTCGACAAGGTTATCGAGGCCTGCACGCTCAAGCGAGGCGACGTTTACGTGCTCAACGTCCTCAAGTGCCGACCGCCGGAGAATCGCCCGCCGCGACCCGATGAAATTGCCAACTGCCGCGGCTACCTGGAGCGGCAGCTGGCGATTTTGCAGCCGGAGTACATCTGTTGTCTTGGCGCCACCGCTGCGCAGGCGCTGCTCAACACCGACGAGTCGATCGGAAAGTTGCGGGGCCGATTTCACAAGTTCGACCGCGCGACCGTGCTATGCACCTACCATCCCTCGTACCTGCTGCGCGTTCCCAGCGCCAAGCGCGACGTCTGGGAAGACATGAAAGTGCTGATGCGCGCAATGGGTGTGGAACTGGCGTAGGCGCTGGAGTCTTGGCTTTGAGCCGGCTCGTTGCCAGCCTGACCGGCTCATGCGGGTGTTCCAGCATCACGTCGTGGCGGCTTCTTTGGGCGGAAGAAGTTTCGTCATCAGATCGCAAAAGTCGCCCAGTTTAAGCGGCATTGCCAGGACAACGTGTCGCTCGTCGTGCGTGGCCTGCGCTCGCCAGTCTTTGTGATTTTCATTCAAGATCAGCACCGCGGGGACCTGCGAGGTAGCGGGGGCGGAAGCGAACAGGTTGTATGCTTCCAAGGCCGGGCTGCCTAGCTCGCCCGTGCTGAAGATGACGCACTCGGCCACATCGGGCTGTTCCTTGAAACGCTCGATGGCGCGCGCGGGATCTTGCGTCACGAGCACGCGATAGCCGTGGGTCTTAAGCCGCTTGCGAAACGCATTCTGCATTTCCACGTTCGACTCCACGAACATGATTACACGCTGCATGGCAGCCGATGCGGCCGCCTCGGCCCGTTCACTCGCGGATGGCCGCACGGCAATCGTTTCTTCCACACCCAACTTCGCCGCTGCCGCATGCAATTCAGCCAGCATTTCGGCCGGGGTCTGAAAGCGGTAGACCGGGTTGAACTCCATGGCTTTCGTCACCACCGGCACCAGCACTTTGGGAATGGTGGGATCAACCTGCAAGATGGGCTGCACGCTTTGAAAACGGGTCTTGCTGAGCCGCTGGGTGCGGTCCTTGGTTTCGATGAGCGGCGATTGGCCGGTCAGAATGTGATAATACATACACCCCAAGAAGTAGATATCGCTGCGCGGATCGTCGCGCTTTGCGCCCGTGGCCCGCTCCAGGCCGGCATAGTCGATCGTCCGCGGATTGCCGCTGTGCAGCAGCACATCGTCCGCCCGATCGCGATCGGCGGCGGCCAGGCCGAAGTCCACAAGCTTCGCTTCGCCCCGGCTGCTCACCAGCACGTTCGACAGCTTCAGATCGCGATGAAACAGGCCGGCGTCGTAGGCGTAGGCGAGGCCGCTGGCGACATCGGTCATCAGCTTCGTGGCCTCGACCGGATGAAGCTTCTTGCGAATCTTGATGAACTCGCGAAGATTGCGCCCTTCGACGAAATCCATCACCAAATAGTGCGTTTCGCCATGCGATACGACTTCGTGAATCGGCACAATGTTGGGGTGCCGCAACGTGGCGCCCATTTGCCCTTCACGACGAAAGCGATCGGACTGCTCCTTGTCGGCTGCAAATCGCCGCCGCAGCACCTTGACCGCGACGACATCGTCCGTGAATTTGTGGACGGCGCGGTACACGCGGGCAAACGTACCCGTCCCGACGATATACAGCACTTTATAGCTGCCGTAAAAGTAGCCGGTCTTGTCGCCGCGCAGCAGTTTGTCGGCCTGATAGTTGGTAAGGTAAGCGCGGCGTAACAGGATCTGCTGGAATTCCCCGCAGCTCACGCGGCGCGAACCGACCTCGCCCCAAATCTCTTGAAGGTGCCGGTGGTCGAGCAGCTCCAGATCCGACGCAAGTTGCGCAAACGCTTCTGCCGACATCCCAGCCATTACGAGCCCTCTGCCCCTTCGACCCGCCGCCCCGTCAGGTCGATGTCCTCGAATCCTCGTTGCAACTCGGCGGCGACAAAAACTCTTATGGTAAGTTGAGGAAGGTCCAACTTCAACGGGTTGCTGCTCCGGCCATCCCGCCTGACGGGGCGAGCATCCAGCGTGGCAGCGCTCGACCTGGTCGGGCTGGAAAGCCTGACCTACGCTTCCAGCTTACGCTGAAAATCGTCGCGCTCGCGGCGAGTTGCCTCCAGGTCGAACAAGAGATACTTCATGTCGAGACGCAGTTGACTGAGAGCGTCTTGCACCAGATTCAGAATTCTGCGGCGGCGCTGGGTGCTTTCCAGGACGCGACTGAGAACGGGTTCGATCCGCATCCGATGCTCGATCGGCAGCGCCTCGATCGCAGCCGCCAGTTCGTGAACATCGGCGGGAAGATCTTCGGTGCCAGGCTTGATAACGCGCGTGCTGTTCATGGTGGCTCGACGTGAGGAGAATGGGGTTCGTGTGGCAACTCACCAACTGCAGCCTCCATGCCAGCATTTCCGCGCTGCCAGAATTTGCAAGCTAACTCCTTTAAGCTTAACCGGTTGCGACGAACTCGCAAAATTGCGGGTCGGATGTCCCACGTGGCAGAAACGAGACATCTGATCTGGCCCAATATCGTAAATCCTGTTACAAGCACAAGTTACGTCAATCAGTCGGCACGCAAACCGCCGCTGCGTTTTCGCTTCAGGGGAAGGCCGCTGACGATGGCCGTATTTTCCAGGATTGTCCAAGGCCGGAATTGGTACTGGCAACGCCAGGGGCACACGATCGAACGATGCCGTCCTTCACTCGCCCCGGTCCTGTGACGCGATTTCTGGCAATCGTCGCCAGCCTTGGGTTGCCTGCCGCTGCGCTTGCGCAGTCCTCGTTCAGCAATGATTTTGAGACCCCCGAAACTTCGTGGCACGCCTCGCTGAGTGACGCGCTCTACCGGCTCGATGCGCATGAGCGGACCCGCCAACAGCCGCACACGGGGCACTGGTGCGAACAGATCACGCTCACGGGCGACCATGGCTCGTTCGTCTACCTGAGCCACCCTATTGGTGAGGCGCGAATCATTAGCGAATTGGCCGCCAGCGTTTGGCTGCGCGCCGACCGTCCAGGACTTCAACTGCTGGCCCGCGTGGTCCTGCCTCGCACATTGGACCCCAAAACCCATCGTCCCGCGACGATGCTCGTGCCGGGCGATAACTACACCCGAGTTGGTGTCTGGCAACAGCTATCGATTGGCGACTTTCCCTTGCGCGTCGAGCGCCAAACGCGCGTGTTGCGTGTGGCGCTGGGTGCTCACGTCGACGCCCATGAGGCGTACATCGATCAACTGCTGCTGAATGTTTACGGCGGTCCGGGGACAACCAATGTTTGGGTTGACGACTTGGAAATGACGGGCATGATTTCTGGTGCGGATATTGCCGTGCGCGCGCCGGACCACCTGCAGCTTGCATCCGGAAAACAACCATCGCCAGAGCGGTTGCCTGCGACTTGGGAAGCGACCGACTCGGCAGATCTCACGGTGCCGAACGTGCGACTGCAAGGCAACGTGCTGATCGTTGGTGAGAAACCATTCTTTCCGCGAATGGTGCAATATCGCGGCGAACCGCTCGACCTGCTCAAGCGCCTGGGCTTCAACACGGTTCGAGTGTCCATGCTGCCAGATATCGAGCTGTTGGATGAAGCGCGTCGTCACGGTCTGTGGCTTGTCGCACAGCCGCCCCACGCGGCCGAGCTGGCGTCACGCACCGCCGGAGGGAGGATGACCACCATCGGCCACGATTTCGACCGCGTGTTGGCGTGGGACCTGGGCGGGGGTCTCAGTGGCAACGAACTCGATGTTGTGCGGCCATGGATTAAAGCATTGCGTTCGGCCGATCCGCGTCGGCGTCCGATTGTCTGCCAGGCCGAGAGCGAATTACGTTCCTACAGCCGGCACGCCGACGCTTTGCTGGTGGAGCGACGGCCCCTGGGAACCAGCCAGGAACTGAATGAGTATGGCATCTGGCTTCGGTCGCGAACGCAGCTTGCGCGGCCGGGCACGCCCGTTTGGACGACCATCCAAACGCAACCTGGCCCGCAACTTGTCGAGCAGCTCGCGCTGCTTTCCCAGCCTCATCCCAGCCCGCTCCCCGAGGGAAAGGGAGCAACGTTGCGATTGAATTGGCAGCACGAGCAGTTGCGGCTGCTGGTGATTACCGCGCTCGCCGCCGGCATCCGAGGCATCGGTTTCGAGTCTCTGACGCCGCTCGATGCCGACGACCTGGAAACGCAAGAGCGGGCCGCGATTCTTGAATCGATCAATCTGGAACTAGAGCTGATTGCCCCCTGGATCTCGGGCGGGGTGTACGTGACGACCGCAGATTGCACCGATCCGCAGCTTGTGGGTGTCGTCCTGCAGAGCGAGCGTGCCTGGCTGCTCTTGCCCTTGCCCATTGCCGGGCATAACCAGTTTGCAATCGACTACGGCAAGGTGGGTGCGATTTCCTTCACCGTGCCGGGAGCTTCCGAGGCGAACGATGCGTTTGAATTGTCGCCTGCTGGATTGCGGCCGCTTGCGCGTCGTCGGGTCACGGGGGGCTTGCGGATTATGCTCAGCGACGGCGACCGCTCCTCGCCCGTCGTGATCACTCAAGACCCACTGGTCATGGCCGCGCTCTCTCGCAAAGCAGCACAACTTGGACGCCGCATGTTTGAGCTGCAACGCAAAATCAGCGCAAGCAACTTAGCCCTGGTCGCCGATCTCCAACGCCGGCTTGCCTCGCAAGGTCGCTGGCTGCCGCAAAATACCAAATTGCTGGAAACGGCCCGGCAGCGATTCAATCAGTCCGCAAGCATCGCGGGCACGAACGACCTGCCGCTCGCCGAAGAGCGCGCCCGACAGGCCTTGTTGGCCTTGCGGCAGATCGAACGGGCACAATGGAACGAAGCAGCCAGTGCGCTCAATTCGCCGCTGACCAGCCCGCTTGCCGTCAGCTTTCAAACGTCGCCGGAGCACTGGCAGTTGATGAGCACCATTGAATCGGCGCGTCGCGATCCCAACCGGCTGCGCGGCGGCGAATGTGAGTCGCTCGAAACCATGCTCGGCGCAGGTTGGAAGCACATGCAGCATCGACAAGTCGGGATGGCCACCGCCGTCGAGCTAACCGCCGACCATCCGCACTCAGGACAATTTGCCTTGCGGTTGCGCGTGACCGCCGAAGATCCGCGACAAGAACCCGAGGTGGTCGAAACGCCCCCCGTCTGGATCACCGCTGCGCCGGTCGCGGTGGAACCCGGAGAGCTGGTGGAGATTAGCGGTTTTGCCCGCGTGCCGAAGGCGATTAGGGGGAGTGTCGACGGGCTGTTGATTCTTGATTCAATCACCGGGGATGCGCTGGCCGAACGCATTCGAACCACCGTCGATTGGCAGGAGTTCAAACTGTTTCGCGTGGTGCCGCAATCGGGTAATCTGACGGTCACCTTCGCCCTGACCGGCCTTGGCGAAGCCTGGATCGACGACGTCCAGATTCGCGCCGTCGATCGCGGCCCGGCAAATCCGCAAGTCACGCGATTGCCGGCCGCCGGCAGCGTCGTGCCGTTGCAATAACTTCGTAGCCCGCACTGTTCGTGTACGCTCATTCCCTCTTCGCCAGGCAGTCATTGACGGCCGACGATGAACCACGATGGAACGCTCCGCCGACCAGCTCCGCCGCGATGCTCTGCGAATCTGGCAGGCAGGTCTCGAAGCCGTCCGCTCCGAACGGCTCGTGCGCAACACCGTTCATGTTGAAGGCGCCACGCTCTCGATCGGCGACGACGAGATCGACCTTTCACGCGTCCGGCGCATCATCGTTGTCGGCGCGGGCAAAGCCGGCGCCGGAATGGCCGAAGGGCTTGAACAAGCCTTGGGGTCGCCGCTACCGGGCGACAAGCCGCTTATCGGCTGGGTGAATGTGCCCGACGACTGTGTACGCTCGCTGGCGCGGATTCATCTCCACGGTGCGCGACCCGCAGGCATCAACGAACCAACCGCCGCGGGCATGGCCGGCGCGGTCGAGATTCGCCGCCTGGTTGAAACCGCTTCCCCCGACGATCTTTGCATTGCGCTGATCTCGGGGGGCGCGTCGGCCCTATTGCCCGATCCGATTGAAGGTGTGTCCTTGACCGACAAGCTGGAAATCACGCGATTTCTCAGCGCCGCAGGCGCTAACATCGAAGAGCTCAACACGGTTCGCAAACAATTGAGCCGTCTCAAAGGCGGCGGACTGGCGCGCGCATGCCGTGCAGGTCAACTGTATGCACTGATCATTTCCGACGTGTTGGGAGATCCCCTGGATATCATCGGCTCGGGCTTGACGGTGCCGAACACGTCAACTGCCGGCGATGCCGTCGCGGTGCTCGATCAATATCATGCGCCACCCAGGTTTCGCCGCGGCGCAATCGGAGTCCGCGTCGACCCGCCGCCCAGCTGCGAGGTCCACAACCGCGTGATCGGCAACAATGCGGCAGCCGTTGATGCGGCGGGCGCGGAAGCCAGGCGACAGGGGTATTCCCCCGCCATGGTCTCGGCAATGCACTGCGAAGGTCCAGCGGAAGACGTGGGCCGCGCACTCGCCGCCATGGCGATCCGAATGCGCCAGGAGGCAGGTCCTGATTGTCTGATCAGCGGCGGCGAACCGGTCGTCAGGCTCGCGCCGCCCGAGATTCGCGGCCGCGGCGGTCGCAACCAGCAACTCGTGCTTGCCGCGATGCAGCATCTGGCAACGCTCGCGCTACCTCGGGGAAACGGCGCGTCGGGCATCGCCCTGCTTTCGGCTGGCACGGATGGCGAAGACGGCCCCACCGACGCCGCAGGCGCAATCTGCGACGCAGCCATCATCGCGGAAGCACGTCGCAGAAATCTCGACCTCGCCGACCATCTGGCCCGCAACGACGCCTACCCACTTTTCGACCAGCTCGGCGCTCTCATCAAAACCGGCCCAACCCACACCAACGTCTGCGATGTGCGCGTGGTCGTGGTCGATCGTCAAGTTTAGTAATTGCCGCTAAAGGTGGTGGGCGTGGGCGCCGGCGAGCGTCGCGTGACGCATTTCTGCGTCGGCCCGCCGGGGGAGGATCGCCAGCCGGAATGGGCGTTGGGGGGAGTAGCGCAGGCCCGTCGAGAACGAGAGTTCAACTCGCCGATGGACCGGCAGCGTGTTGAACAGTCCCGCCACCAAGAGCTCGGGATCGACGCTCGTACAGACGATCAACTGGCGATGTTCGAACGCCTTGGCGATGATTTGCACGGTTGCGTCTGTCGGCACACGCGCAGCGAGGCGATGCAGGATGGTCGGATCCACCCTCGCCGCGCGGCCGCCGAGTGTCAGCGATTCCAGCCACCGCGGCAGCACCTCGGGCACGTCGAGATTACCGGCGGCCAATGCGGCGCGAACAATTGCGAACGGGTTATTCGCGAACCGGAGCAGGTCCGCCGGTGGTACGACCAGACAGGTGGTGAACACCCGCCAACCCCCGCGACCACTGTATTCCTGCCCCGCGGTCACGGTCCGGCTGACGCAGTAAGAACCGCTCGAAAGCGGAAACCAGTTCACGCTTTGCGCGGCTGGTTTCGCATCCGCCAGGGAATCGTGCGAGGGTCCCCAGGTGGTAAGTTCCCGCGCATCGGCATCGGTCAGTCCGGAACTGCGGCAAGCCAGGTGGTAACCACTGGCACGCCGGGTCTCGACCGACGTGAAGATGGCTTGCTCGATGCTCATCGGTCTCGTTCCCGGGCTTGTCCTGGCGCCGGGTTGTTAGCCGTCCCCCAGCCGTCCCACCAGCCACTCGAATGGCTCGACAATGCCGCGGGGCTCGATGCGGAGCGGCACGCGGCGGCGGCCTTCGTAGGGGACATTGCGAACCGCGCAGGCGCCTGCCACGCCGCTGGCGAAATAGCGTACATCACTGAATCGTTCGCGGCAGAATTGCCATAGACCCGGCACATGTTGCTGGGCGTACTCGGCAGGATCTTCGAAGCAGCGCTCGCATTCGTCGGCCTTGGTAAAGATCACGGCCACGGGACGGTCGCGCCACGGGGGGGGGCCTTGACCCCGTTTGGTACGCGGATCGACCTCGTCCAGCTCACTCAGGTAGCAGAGCAGCTTCATGGTGAAGAAATCCTGGTCGAGCGCGCCTTCCTGCAACTGCTGGGCGTCGACCAGCAACATCGCTCCGGAGCACTTCGTGAACAGCGAGCGAATGGCGCGGTGCGAGAACGGGTGGTCGATTTCCTCGACGATCGCTTCGCCGGCCACGTCGGGCATGATCAATTCGGCCGGCCGCTTCTGCTTGCTGCCCCGCACCTGGCAGTGCACCCAATTCCAACGGTCCGCCTCATTGGGGGTTTTCTGCGGGAACTGGCAGCGGGCCAGCGCCGCCACCGTAACCTGTTGAAGCGTGATCGAGAATGCGCCGCGGGCCAGGACTTGCAACCGCTCGGGCTGGCGGGAGAGCATATCCAGCAACATGCCCAGGTAAACCGTCTTGCCGGCGCCGCTGTTGCCAATGGTGGCCACCATCCGTGGCAGTACATGCTGGGTGCGCGCCTGATGCGCAAGCGCCATCGGCGCGTAGCAATGGCGGCACAGCTCGGCGTCGTGGTTGTTGTCCTCGCCGCAAATGTAACAAGGTACGCCGATCGCGTATTGGGCGAGGCGATAAGAGTCGAGCGGTAACGTGACGCCGCGGTTCATGGGCCCACCTCGGCAAGCTGCGGCTCTGCATCGAGCGATTGATGCTCATCTTGCCCTGATTCCGCGGCCCCCCTGGCCAAGACATCGCACACGCCCAGGGCGCAACGGAATCCAACGTTATGTTTGCGGGCCAGCGGATGATCTCCGCTGCGGAACTGGCAAGTGGCTTGCGACTCAAAATAAGTGTCGAAAGCGCCGCCGCGCAAGGACTTCAGTACGGGCGAGCCGCCAGGTTCGGCGAGCAGCGCCCCGTTGAGATCGTCGCAGCCGAAATCGCCCATGGTCCACTCCCAAATGTTGCCCACCAACTGGTAAATGCCGCCAGCGCTTATGCCTTCCGAATATTGGTCCACGGGGACCGTGCGTCCTGGTCCAGCGCCCCACAGGTTTGCCCGAACGCGCTCCAAGGCGTTGCCCCAGGGGAATTTTCGTTGCTGCCAGACGCCTGTCGCAACGGGCACCGGCCAGCATGCGGCCTTGACCCACTCCGCGTCGGTGGGCAACCGCTTGCCGACCCAACGTGCGAAGGCTGCTGCCTCATGCCAGCAAACACCGACGACGGGAAAATCTTCTTCGCCGCGCGGAAAGTGGCCGTCGCGCCAGAGGCGTGGTCCAGGCGCTCCTGTCTGATCGACGAAATCCAGCACGGCTGCCAGGATCGACGGCTGCCAGAGAGACAATTGCTGGTATC
The DNA here is from genome assembly GCA_005773095.1 of Planctomycetaceae bacterium. GTDB lineage: Bacteria > Planctomycetota > Planctomycetia > Pirellulales > PALSA-1355 > SXHT01. Next base: position 8,409 of record SXHT01000202.1, on the reverse strand, counting down.
CGCCCGATGCCACGAATTGGTAAAACTGGCGATTGGTGACCGGATAACGATCGAGCAGGAAGTCTTCGACGGTCACACGTTCCAGGCGATTGCGATCCACCTCGTCTTCCGTAAATCGTCCGTCGTCGAGCGCATCATGCACGTCTCCCAGAAGGACTTCTCCCGCAGGCACAATAGCCATGCCGTCCCCCAATGCCGAGTGGGTCCGCTCGCGTTGTCGTTCGTTCAGGTTGCCGACGATCTGGGGCCGCAGCAGCAAGGCATACCGACCGTGAGCGAGCATTTCCTCGACGAGGATGCCTAGCTCCGATTGCTCGCCAGAAACTGCATGACTTGCATGAGTCACGTCGGCCGCGGTCGTGATCGGCGGCAGGACGATGGGCAGCGTCCGTCGATTAGGCGAGCGGTGCACGTCGCGGCCCAAGGCAAACGCCGCGGCGACGATTCCCGTTCCCACCAGCAGCGGACTGCCAATACATGCACCCATCAGCAGAGCGACAACCGCACACGCCGTTGGCGCCCCATCACCGAGTTGCCGGGCGCGGAATCGAGTCAACCATTCGTGAGTTGGCAAACGGATCATACGAGTAGGCTAAGTTGCACGTAATTTACTATGCGCGGCGTCTCTGGCGGTCGCGTTGCAGCGTCTCGAATTGGGCCATCACGGAACCGAGCACGGAATCTTTCGGCGCTAGCGCGATATTGACCGCGGGCGTCGCTACGGACGTTGCACGTGAGGCGCTGGCGGGCAGCGGCGCGGATTGTCCGGCAGAGCGCTCGATCGATTGAATCGTTACGAGCCGATCCGCGAGCAACTCCGCCTGACGTTCCAGCGTGCGGCGCAGCTGTTTGAGTTCGCTGGACCACTCCACGCGCTCTTCGGCCGATTCCCGTTTGACCTCGGCCAGGTGGTCGGCCAGCTCGGCAGTTCGGACGCGAAGAGATTCCAGCTCCGCTTCGAGGCTGCAACGTTCCAATTCCAGAGCGTGCAGGTGTTCGCGCAGCTCGTTGTTCTGCTGCGGCAGGCGGACGAGCTGTTCGCTGGTGCGATCGAATTCGCGTCGCACGCTGGTCAACTCGGCGTTGGCGAGCGCTTCGGTGTGGCGCACAGTTTGCAATTCGGCGGATTGTTCGCTGGCCTGTCGCCTGGTCTCGACGAGCAAGCACGATCGCAGGTCAAGCTCGGTCGCCAACGAGTCGAGATCGTCGAACACGCCGTCAAGCAGTTCGGCCAGCGCGTCGCCGTTGGTGCGCAGCGCGGCTAGAGTGTCGGTGACTTCCGACTCTTCAAGCGCAGCAGGACGGTCGAGCGTGGCAACACTCACGTGGAACAGCCGTGGCAAGCGGTGGAATGGACCGAGGCGCGGTCGCGCTCGGGAGGTAGGCGCAAATTACGGCCGCGAGGTTCGATTGTGGATGGGAAAAGGAACCGTCGCGTGGCGGCGGGCAACTGCCAGGATTGAACCGGCACTTGTCCGTCATCGGAAAGCTACGTCACGTTTGTCGGATAGGCAAATCGAGAGCAAGCATTTTATTGCTTTCATGCCATCTAATAGCTTTCATGCTTCTCAGGATGGGCTTGTCCGATGTTTCGTCGGCCAGGACGATCTCAACGCAGTGCCTGGCAACGGGGGTCAAGGCACGCCGCCGGTCGTGGGAGCGACGGCCGCCGTGCCGGAACCGCAAGCGATTTGGCTGGCGGTAGTCGCCGTGGCCGGAGGTGAGGGGCGTCAAAGCGCTAAAGCTGGCCATTCCCGCTGCTTTCCCGGATACTAGGAAGATACTGCAAGTATTGGGTAAAACTCCTCATGCGCGATCATCGTCGGTCAATCGCTGCGATCACATGGGTTGCGGTCCTCGTTTGCCAAGAGTCGCAGGCCCAGGTGTTGGTGCTCGACGATGCGCTGTTGGGTTCAGCGATGGGCACGATCGACGGCGGCACGTTTCTGGCCGACGGTTGGCGGGTCAATAATCAGTACGACTCGATTTACTGGCACATTCCCACGGTCTCGCATGGGACGGCCGAATGGAGCGTTCGCGGGCTGAACTCCAATGAGGGTCGGCCGGGCATGGAAGACAAGAGCGAACTATTCCACATGTACGACTACACGTTTGGCGATGCCGACGATGTATATTCTCCCGGCTACCGCGACAACACGTATAAACATTTCGTCCGCAAGATCGGCACTCTGGGAAGCTACAACAATTCCATCGATGCCATGGAGGTTGTCTACAAGATCGGCGACCCGTACTTTGAAGTCGACACGCCCGTGGTTTCTTGGACTCCCAGCACTACGTACCGTTTTCGCGAAGAATGGGGACCCGACGGCAGCGGCAGCAGCTACCTGCGGCTGTATCGCAATGGCACGCTGCTGTTAAATGAGTCGCTGCCGGGAATTTATGCACCGGTCGGACATAGCGTACGAATCGGCGCCAGCACGCGGCGTGCCGCCGACGCCGGCGCGCCGGTCGATGCCGTTTTCAGCAATCTCAAGGTCTGGGACTTGAGCGTGAATGAGCCGTTGCCGCCCCTGCCGCCGCCGCGCATCGGCGACGTGGGATTAGACGGCCAGGCGCTGATCGATGCGGGCGGTGAGTTCACCGGACTGGGCGCCTCGTACTTCCAAGCGCTACGACGCACGAAGTTCGATCGCGCGCGTTATCGCAGCGATTTGGATTACCTGGCACGCAACGGGTTCGACTACATCCGCACGCTGTCGATGGTCGGCTGGTACGATGCCTGGGAAGGCAAAGAGATCGCGCCGATTTCTTTCCAGAACGAAAACGGAGCAAGCGTGCAAGGCTGGAACGATTACTGGCAGCAGTTCCGCGAAATGATCGACATTGCCTACGACGAGTTCGGCCTACGGACGCAAGTCACCCTTTTCGCCGATGCGCAGTTGATGCCGAACGAAGCCGACCGCATCGCCCACATGCAAAACGTGCTGGCCAACCTCGAAGGACGCGAGCATAAGGTGATGCTGTTGGAAGTGGCCAACGAATATTGGCAAAACGGGTTTCCCGATCCCGGCGGCGTGGCCAAGGTCCGGGAGTTCGGCGATTATCTGGCTGACCGCACCAATGTGTTGGTGGCCCTGAGTTCAACCAACAACAACAATGCCACGTTGCAGCAGATGTATCAGGGCAGCTCGGCCGACGTGGCCACCGAGCATTTCAGCCGCGATATTGGCACGGTCGAAGGGGGCTGGCTGCCGGTGCGTGATCCGTGGCGCGTGAATTCGGCCGTTGGAGTTCCGCCGGTGATCAGCAACGAGCCAATCGGCCCCGGCTCATCGGTCAATTCGGAAAACGATCCGATCAAGCTCGTCTCGGCCGCTGCGTTTGCCTGGATGGCGGGGCTGCCTGCGCATGTGTATCACACCAATGCGGGCGTCTTTGGCAACATGCGGTTCGAAGACATGGCAGGCGTGACCGACTTCCGCCACGTGCAAAACATTTTGCCGGGCGACATCGCCAACTGGCCACGCAGCGAGGGCAAGGATGCGCTCGCGCCGTTTACAACCTATGCCAACGGTCAGGCGAACAAGTGGTACACCGAGGTGGCCAGTCCCAACAGCGGCGTGGTTCGCAACATTGCCAACGTCAAGGGGGACGATTTCTATACCCTGCCCATCGGCATTCTCGGCGGCGGCGTGGAACTCCAAGCCCGACAGAATATGACGGTCCAAGTCTTCAACCCGCTCAACGGCGAAGTCGTCCGCGAGTTGACGCCCAGCGCCACCCAGCGGTTCACGCTGGAACAAGGCCCCCAAGCTTACATCATCCGTGGCAGCTACGCAGACGATGGCCCCGCGCGGATTAACCTGGATGCGGTGAACGATCCGCACGGCCTGCTGCACCTGCAAGGCGGCGACGGCGACACGATGCCTGCTACCATCGGCGGCCGCAGCACGCGGCAAAACGAGAATCCCAACGAAGACTTTTATTTCTACTTCGCGGCCGCCGATTGGTTCACGCACCAAGGGAGCGACCCGGAGTTGTATATCACCATTCAGTATTTCGACGATGGAAACGGCTCGCTCACGTTGCAGTACGATTCCAACACGGGAAGCACCTTGCCGGCGTTCTATAAGAACGGCGGAAGTGTTGCGCTGACCGACAGTCAGGCCTGGAAGACGCACACCTTTCACATCGCCGACGCTTATTTTGGCAATCGACAAAATTGGGAATCGGACTTTCGAATTTTCGGAGGCGTGGGAAACACGTTTTATTTGGATAGCGCAATCGTTTCGACGACTCTGTATCTCGCCGGCGATCTGAATGGTGATGGCTTTGTGGGCCAGGATGACCTGAATTTGATCTTGAGCCGATGGGGACAAAGTGCAACGGCGGGCAACTGGCTGTTGGGCGACCCCAGCGGCGACGGCTTCGTTGGTCAGGACGACTTAAATGCCGTGTTAGGTAATTGGGGTAGTGGGCTGGCGCTTGGTGCATCGAGTGCCGTGTGCGAGCCGAACTCCGCAATCCTGTGCTGCGCGGCTGCGATTGTCGGTCTGGCACTGCGATGCCGGCATCCATTATCAGACCACTCCTTATGAAACCGCGGAGAACGCGAAGGGGGCGGAGAAACGGCAGAAAGAGCCAAACATGGGCGACTGTTCCCAACTCAGAAAAAGGATTCAGAAGAAGGACAGGAATATTTCAAGACAGGAAAATGCAGATGGTAGTGTCATCGGCATGCTAAACAGGTCACCGACTTCCCTCGATGGTGCATGCCTCTGCGATCCTCTGCGCACTCCGCGGTCCATCCTTGGGCCCAAAGACGGAGTCACCTCTGTTGGCACTCGCTGGAACAATCCATCATTCTTTCGAATTAACCGTTTACGGGCCGGGGACTGGCTCATTTTCCCGGCGAATTCGCGCCAGGTGCATCGTCCTGTCAGGAGGTTGTCCAACGTGGTTCCCGGGAAAATGTGCCTGTCCCCCTGTCTTGGCCCGTGAATGGCTACCTTTCGAATTTGCGTCGCTGATAGTCGTGCTGTGCCGAAATTGCATGGCTGGCAGGATCGGTGCCCCGGTGATCATCTCCGGCCCCGGATGTCGCTTTCCGGATGTGCCTTACAACAGCGTCGATGACACGTATCTGACCGTGTGGGCCGATTACAACCCCGGGACGCCAGGTGTGTACGGGGCCGCCGCGTGAGCAATAGCGGCGTGCCGTTGGGCAATGTGTTTCGCATCTCCGTCGCGACCACGCCCGAAGCGTTTTATCCGGCAGTGGCCTGCAACGCCACCGACAACGAGTTTCTGGTAACCTTCGACACCGTTCGCTCGATTCATGCCGGCTTGTATTCTCCAGCCGCCGCGGAGCCCTCAGCCGGACGCGGTACTTGACCCATGCGCGCAACCCCCTGTATGCTAATATGTTGCGCCTATTGCTTGAAAACACAGGTTTGGCGCGCGTCGACCGGCTCGATGGATTCGGCTCCCCAATTTCTCATTTGCAAAATGCCCCCCGTGGTGATCGACCTACGAGCTGCCGAAGAACCTCGCGACGTGGTTCACCGTGCGGTGCAAGCCCTGGCCGAGGGCAAGTTGGTGGCGCTGCCCACGGAAACGGTCTACGGCCTGGCTGCCAGTGCGCTCCACGAGAAGGCGATTGACCGCCTCTTGGAAGCCAAGAATCGCCCCCAGGGGCAGCCGCTGACGCTTGCCATTAAGAGCGCGGACGATGCGCTCGATTATGCTCCCGCGATGAGCCGCCTGGGCCGGCGGCTGGCGCGTCGCTGCTGGCCGGGTCCCGTGACGCTCGTCGTCGAAGACCACCACCCCGAAAGCCTGATCCACCGGTTGCCGGCCAGCGTACGACGGGCGATCTCGCCCGATCACTCGGTCGGTTTGCGCGTGCCGGCCCATCAGGCCGTGCTCGATATCCTGCGAATGCTGGCCGGGCCGATCGCGCTGACCAGTGCCAATCGCAGCGGCGAGCCCGACGCCCTCACGGCGGAAGATGTCGTGCGGAATCTTGGCGATCGCGTGCAGCTTGTGCTGAACGATGGCCGCAGCCGGTTGGGCCAGCCCTCGACGGTGGTGGAAGTTACCGACAAGGGAATTGAAATTTTGCGGCCGGGCGTGGTCTCTGCCCAGACGCTGAAGCGACTTTCGAGCTTCATGCTGCTGTTTGTGTGCACGGGCAACACCTGCCGCAGTCCGATGGCCGAGGCGATTTGCCGCAAGCTGTTGGCCGACAGGCTAAGCTGTTCGGTCGACGAACTTCCCGACCGCGGAGTGCTGGTGATGTCGGCCGGCACGTCAGCGGCGATGGGCAATCGCGCAAGTCCGGAAGGCATCAAGGTGCTGGGCGAGTGGGGCCTGAAGCTTACCGATCATGAATCGCAGCCGGTCACGGCGCAATTGGTGCGTCATGCTGACGTGATTTGGACGATGACGCGGTCGCATCGTCAGGCATTGGTTTCGCAGTGGCCGGAAGCGGCGCCGCGAGCCAGCCTGCTCTGCCGTGATGGCGGCGACATCGCCGATCCGATCGGTGGTACGGAAGAGCATTACCGCCGGTGTGCAGCGCAAATAACCGTGGAGCTGGAATCGCGATTGGTTGATTTGCAGATCTGAGTTTCCCCTTCAACGGCGCTGCGTGCCCGCTGTTGTACTGCTGGTACGTCACGCGTCCAGGAGCATGAATCATGCGAATAGCAGTGGGGAGCGATCATCGGGGCTTCGCCGTCAAGTGCAAGATCCTGGAACTGCTGCGCGAGCTTGGCCAGGAAGTTTTCGACGACGGTGTGTTTGACAACCAGAGTGCGGATTATCCCGATGTCGCGCAGATCGTCGCCTTGCGGGTCAGCAAGCAGGAGGTTGATCGCGGGATCTTGATTTGCGGCACAGGCATCGGCATGTCGATCACCGCCAACAAATTTTCCGGCGTGCGCGCGGCGCCTTGCCACGACGATCTGACTGCCGAACTGAGCCGGCGCCATATCGACCTGAATGTGCTCTGTCTCTCGGCCGACATGCTCGGTGAACGCCTGATCAACCGGATGATCGAAATCTGGCTGAAGACAGAATTCGAGGGGGGCCGCCACGCGCGGCGGATTGAGAAGATCACCCGGATCGAGCATCGCGCCGGCAACTGAATCGCAGCGGGCGCTTTCTCGGACGCCCAAAGACACGGCGGGAATACAACGAGATGACAAGTCGTGGATTGCCTTGATGGAAGAAATCCGCGGTGCCCTTTCCCGGCATGCCGCGCGTGAAGGGTTGTCAGAGCGAACTGTTCGCCAGCGTTTTACCCGCTTTTGCCGGACTGTTCCGATTATGCCGGCACGTGCGTTGAAAGTCTGGCAGTCGTAGCGGTCGCGTGGGTGTAATATGTTCGACATTTGCAGCTAGCACCCCGCACAACTATTGAACCGCCGCGCCGTCCTGGTAGAGTCAAGGTTAGGGCCAGATTGGGCCGGGCGGCGGAGTCTTTGTGTACTTGCGTATATTGGTTGGGTTGCGATGGAAGATCGTTCGCGTTCTTGTCCGGAAGAAGTCGAGCACCTGCTGCTCAACGCGCGTCTGCGCGACGAGCTGGAACCCTACATGGACGAAGCCATCATGAGTGTCAACGTGGCCGAAGTTCCGACGCCGGTGGAGAACGAGTTTTTGGCGTCGATGCTCGCCTGGGAACGTGCCCCGATCGTGCCGATCTACCAGTGGTTTTCCCCCGAGTTGCGTTTGCCCCCGGCCGATCAACTCAGCGACCGTGAACTGCGGGACGTGCTCTGGGACACGATCCACAAATTGTTCGATGCTCGGATCGTGCTCGACTTCACCGATCACTTGTCCGACCGCGACTTGTACTGCCTGATCTACCGCGACATCCTCTCCTCGCACGAAAAGAAGATCGACTCGCCCCACAACTACTTGCACTGGGATTGCGCCGACGTGAGCGGTGATCCGGAGATCTGGCTCCGCTACTACGCGACCGAACAAGAGCGCAAAGACTGGGTTGAAGATCTGTCCGAGCCGCTGCCCGAGCACGAAGACCCCCCCTACCCGCGCCAATTGCCGCGCCGTCCGCTGTGATCGACCGGACGGAAGGGAGAGCGAGGTAGCGAGTCCAAGCAGGTTGTCGTCGACGACGCACGGCGCATCGACAAAGATGCCGCCGCATACCTCCAGGTCGAACCGGCGTTTGGCTACGGTGGCCATCCGCCGGCCCTTCACGCAGCCGGCCCTTTCTCGCAGCCGGCATAGCCGGGAATTTCGACGCGGTGGCAGACGCAGGCGATCGGCTTGTTTGTGCAAATCAACTCGGAGGTATCGAAAGAAACACCTGTAACAAAATACACCCGGCAGGATTCGAACCTGCAACCCTCGGTTCCGAAGACCGATGCGCTATCCAATTGCGCCACGGGTGCATGAATCGTCGTATTTTAGCAAGTT
>SXHT01000201.1 GCA_005773095.1 Planctomycetaceae bacterium | reverse complement strand
GGCGGCGACCCGGCCAGCGTAATATTCTGCCACGAGCTTGGCTTGAACTATGTAAGTTGCTCACCGTTCCGCGTGCCCGTCGCGCGACTGGCCGCCGCGCAGGCCGCCGTGGCCGCCAAAAAAGCCGCCGCCACGGCTGCCGCGGAAAAATCTAAAAAGCGTTCGGCCCATAAGAAGGCTGCTGTCGTCTAACCCGAGCTGTCTCGCTATGCCCACCCGCGAAGAACTTTACGACGAAGCCGACAAACTCAAGGACGCCGGCAACCTGGACGAGGCAGTCGCCAGGCTGAACGAAGCGGTGGCGATGGACCCGATGTACGCGCTTGCGCATTCCGCATTGGCGGTAGTGCTCACGCGGCTTAAACGTCACGACGAAGCCATCGTCCACGCCCAGAAGGTCTGCGAACTCGAGCCGAACGAAGCGTTCAGCTTTACCGCGCTGAGCGTCGCCTGCCAACGCGCCGGACGGATCCTGGACGCTGAAAACGCCATGGCCCATGCCCGGCTGCTGCAGGGTTAACCGTAGGGTTGCCTTTACGCCATTCCGTGGCCGCCCAGGCGTCGCTCGACATTAACCTCGATGACGCCGAATGTCGATTCGTGCCGCTCGACGGTCATCGCCAGGACCTGCCAGAGCCGCTTCGCGGTGAAGTAATTCAGCACGACGCGCTGCTCGGTGGCAATCGCTTCTGGCTCCGCTGCGCCGGGCGCGTTGCTGTTGAGGCCGAAATCAAGGATCAATTCCTCCGGCGTGCCTGACACTCGGCAGAAGTTCACGTAGCTGGCCACCACGTGCTTGTCGTGCACCTGGATTGCCGGGGTCGGAGGCGTGGTGGGGGGTGGCGCGGAAAGTTCAACGGATTCGGACACAGATAGGTTCCTTTTGGTTCTGCCGGCGAGGCGCCGGCGCAACGAGCTAAACGGCTAGCGCTGATGACCTCGCTTGACGGTCCGCTCTTCAAAGCCCAGGGGGATGAAAACCTTGTTTCTCACCATGTCGGTGAACTTGATGGCGACGATGTTGATGTAAGATATCACGATCTTCCGGGCACCGATCGTGTCCGGGACGCCACGATCGACGATGAGCAGCTTGTTTGAGGGCATGAAGCTATCGAACGGAATCTGCTCGCCAAGACTGGGGGACGATCACGCCACGGCGATCGACCCCCACCGGCCACGCGAGGAAAAACTCCTTCCAATCGTTGGCGTTTTCCACGGCGGCGCCTTAATCGTCTTTCAGTTGCTGGGAGAGCTTCTGGAAGTTCTCTCGTTCCTTGGCCGACAGCGAGGTCACATCGAACTTAAGTTCTTGGGCTTTCGCCAGCGATTTGGCTGCGGCGGCTTTGTTTCCCGATTTGGCCTCTGCGGTTGCCAGGTGAATATACTTCAACGCCGATGGAGCGTCGATGACCGCCGCCCGCAGATCGTCGATCGCCTTCTTGGTGTTGCCCTGCGCCAGCAAGCACATCGCGCGTGTATCGAGCAAGTCGGACGTCGGTCCCAGCTCGTTGATTGCCTCGTCGATCAGCCGCAGTGCCTCTTCAACATCCGCAGCGCCGCCGTTCATTACCAGCACGAACGCGAGATTATTGTCGATGATGGCGCGCTGCTTGGGGTCGATGTTTTTGTCGGACAGCAATTGCCGATAAGCAGAGATGGCTTCATCCGCGCGACCCTGTATTTCCTTCAAATCCGCAAGTTGAAGTTGCGCGCGGAGTGACTTGGGATCATCCGCGATCACGGCCTTCAGCCACTCATGGACCGCGGCGAAATGCTGCTTGCCCGCCTCCGCCGAGCGGCGGCGCAAGGTATCCGATGCTGCCTGGATCACGACAGGCAGAGGAAACGATTTACGCGACTCCTCGAAGAGCGCGAATGCCTCGTTTAAATCGCCTTGCCGGCCAAGGAATGACGCAAGCGTGATTTTTGCCCGAGGGAAGCTCTGCACCGCGTTGCGAAGGACTTGCTCCGCGGCGGCAAATTGCTCGAACTCCTCCAGCATCGCCACCACGCCGTCAATCATTCGCAATCGTGCTTCTTCGTTGGGCGCTTGATCGAGCAGCTTGACAAGCATCTCTCCTGCTTGATCGGCCTTACCCTGCTTGGCAAGCAATCGTGCGCGTAACTGCACCGCCATAGGCGAGTCGGGCTGGGCTGTTTCGACTTTTTCGATCCAGCGCTCAGCCTCGGTCAAATCGTCGTGCTTCGCAAGCAATTGAGCGAAGGTGCCTGCCAGGCCGAGGTTGCCCTCAATCTTGGTGACCAGGTTCAAAAGCAAGTCACGTGCATTAGGCCAATCTCCGGTTTGCTCATATAATTGAGCCATCACAAACTGCTCATCGGGTGAAAGCGCGCGAATCTCCTGCACTTGCTCCAGCCACTTAATCGCCTGTGTGCGAGACGAGTGTACGGGACTTCTTGCCAGAATGCCGGCGGCGAGCACCATATCCTCGGGAGCCATCTTACCGTTGACCTTATTGGCATCGAGAATTGTGATGGCTTCCTTCAGACTGCGATAGTCGCCACGCGATGCGACCAATTGCGAGACAGACCGCCGGGCCCAGGTGATGTGTTGCTTGTCGGCATCGGTCGCCTTGGGATTCGACGCGTCCGGATGCGCCAACATGTTATCGAGCAGCTTGCGACCTTTGTCCGGCTGTTTCGTACGAAGATAGAAGGAGGCTACGTTCCGCATCATGCCGAGGTCCTTGGGCTTCTTGGCGAGCAGCCCCTGGTAATTTTCCTCAGCCGGCTGCAGGTCGCCTACCATCTCATAGGCCTGCGCCAAAAACGCATTTTGAGCATCTTCCGCGAGATTGCTCTTGGCTTCACGAATGACCGCCTGAGCATCCACCAATTGTTTGGTGCCAGCCAGGTGAGCGACCAACATCAGCCACCCTTGCACTAACTTGGGGTCTTTGGCGACGGCTTCTCGGAAGGCCTGTGCCGCCTCTTCGCCTATTCCAGCGCGCGACAGCAACTGACCGTACCAAAGCCGATTGGTGACGCTCTCTGGTTCCGCTTCGACGACCTTCTTGGCGTCCACAAGGGCTTCGTCAAGTTTGCCCTCACGTATATCCTTCTCGATCTGAATCTTCCTCATCGGGTCGGCATCGGTAATATGGGGTATGGAACTCATGGCCTCATCAACTTCGGTGATGCGGCCGCGCAAGTACAACAATGTCACGAGGCGACGCGCGACGTTCGGATTAGCAGGACCGAGCTTTAGCGCGCTCTTGAAATCGTCGATCGCCAAATCCGCCTTGCCCTCCAATTCGTTGATCTCCCCCGAGAGACGGGCAATCTCGTGCCAATCGGGGCGGCTCTGGCGGGCTTCGTCGAGCAACCTGCGGGCGTCCAGAAGCGCCGAAGGCTCGGATTTTTTTTGCTTTACCTGCCAAACGATCTTCTGCGCCTCGCAGAACTTCAGCAAACTGCTGCCGGCCCCCTGGGCCTTGCGGATTTCCTCTAAAGTGGCATCCATGTCGGCCTCCGCGTCAAACTCTCGAGCCAACTCAAACAGAGTCAACTGAATCTTCGCGTCATCTTTGCGGTGCTTCGAGAATTCCAGCCAGCATCGCCGTGCATCTTCATAATCGCGGAGACGATAGTAGGCGTGGCCCAATTCCGCCGAAAAAGCGATGCGTTCGTCCTCGCTCAGGCCGCCAAGATCGGATTCAAATTTCTTAATCGCCTGCTTCGCTTCTTCCCCCTGCTTGCGAACGGCGATGGCCAGTCGCGCTCGCTTGAGCTGGTACACGGGACCCAGTTCTTTTTCCGCCCGATCGAGAACTTCTTCCGGCGTGGGTTTCGAGTTTTCGTCTTGCGAAACGAGATTAATCAATCCGAGCCAAACGGCGAGTTCCTTGGGGTGCTTACGGACGGCTGCCGAAAGCAATCGGCGGGCTTGTTTGAGATCTTTCTTAATCAGCATAATCTCCGCCTCAAGCACCGCCTTCTGGGCCTCCGTCAGTCGATCCGACTTCAACACTTCGGCCATGATGGTATCTACCTGCCGCCAGTCGCGCTTGTCTTCAGGCTTTTGCAGCTCCTCGGTGATCGAGGTTTGCAAAATGTTCTGGTTGACAACCGGATTTAGACTGGTGGATTCCTCGGATTCCGGCGATTCCGGTTTTCTCAGGTTTTTTAGGACTTGATTCGCCAGCTCATTCTTGCCGATTTGACGTAACGCATCGGCATATCCCAACTGCGCCGGAATAGAACTGGGATCGCCATCCAACGCGCGGCGGTAGGCGTCAATGGCGCGGTCGGGTTGCCCCAGGGAACGATAACATCGCCCGAGCAGCATGTCGATTTGCATCGTCAGGTCGGGAAAGCGCGCCATCGACGGTCGCAGCTTTTCAAGCTGATTCGTCGCTTTGAGCCATTGGCCCTCCACGATTAAAATCCGGCACTCGATGTATTCAATGAGCTCCGGCAGAAAGTCGCTTTCCCGCATACTTTTGACCGTGCTGCGAACGCCTTCGATATCGCCTTTCTGCAGCTCCAGATCCGCGCGGAACAGCAGCAGATACTGGTTCGAAGGGGATTGTTTCAGCCCGTCTTCAACGTACTTCATGGCCTTGTCCGGCTTTTCCTCCTGAAGAGCCAACGAAGCCATCGCTCGGAACATGCGTTCGTCTTTGGGATGCCGTGCCAGGCCGTCGGTCAATATTTCGTTCGCGCGATCCAGGTGATCAAGAGCACCCGCCAATTCGGCGGCGGAGACGATGATGTCGGCATCCTTGGGCGCCATCTCCAAGGCCTTGGTCAGGTCGGCGTTGGCCAATTTCAATTTTTTCTGCCGCTGAAGGAATCGCCCGCGCTCCGCGTAAGCCTTGGCCACGTCCAGATTGGCCTCGACCAACTGATGGATAACGACCTCGGCATCCTTCGAATCCTCGAGTTGTTTGCGATACACCTCGGCCAGCAAGACGTAAGCGTTAATCTCCTTGGCGCCGGGGGCCGCATGGTTGGCGAACGATTGCTTCGCCGGATCGTAGCCGATCACCTGGCAGAGCAACTTGACCGCCTTTTCCTCTCGCCCCGTCACAAGTAAACATTGAGCATACTTTACGTCCATTTCGGGGCCCTGCCCCTGCCCATCAGCTCGCAGCCGATCGATATGATCCATCGCGTCGCGAAATCGTCCCAGCTTCATGCAGTAGTCGATCATGCGGATGCGAACTTCCACCAACTCTCCATGCCGACGGGTGGCTTCCTCCATCACCACGAAGGCACGCCTTAGTTTTGAGATGGTTGCGTCGGGTCTTTCCGCCGCGTCGGCTACAAGTCGAGCAAGTTCGCCGTAGGCTTGCGCGTCGTCCCCGCGATGTTTGAGGTACTGCGAATATTGACGGATGGCATCCTCCGGGTCACCCGCCTTCGTCGCATCTTCCGCCTGCGTCTTGAGCGATCCTGCGTTGCGGTCGATCTGGTAGGCATGCAGGAAATGAATTCCGACCGCGAGCACGGCGGGGGTGACCAATAACCAGATCAACAGTTTG
>SXHT01000200.1 GCA_005773095.1 Planctomycetaceae bacterium | reverse complement strand
GGCACAATGGGCGAAGCGCCGGAGGCGATTCTGCTGGTCGAGTCGCCCGAAGCTGTCGATCGGCTGGCATTGACCAGCCCAAAGCTGGCCTACCTCACGCAAACCACGCTCAGCGTCGACGACGCCAACCGCATTATCGGTCGCCTGAAGCAGCGATTCCCGCACATCGTCGGTCCGCCGAAGGAGGACATTTGCTACGCCACGCAAAACCGGCAAGAGGCGGTGCGAATGTTGGCCCAAGGTGCTGATCTGGTGCTGGTGCTCGGCAGTCAGAATAGTTCCAACAGTTTACGTCTCGCGGAACTGTCGCGAGAGTCCGGCGTGCGCGCTCACCTGATCGATGGCGCAGCGGATATCAATCTCGACTGGTTCAAGCCCGACGATACGGTGGTCGTAACCGCCGGCGCAAGCGCCCCCGAATCGGTCGTCGAAGAGTGTCTTACTTTCCTCGCCAACCATTTCAACGCCGCCGTGGAATTGTGCACTCTCCGCAACGAGGATGTGTACTTCCCCCTGCCACGCGAGCTGCGGAAGTTGCAGGCAATGTAGCAGGCACACTGGGTACCCTTTGGGTCGTGCCGTGAGCCGTGGCTCGCACCGCGAATCGGTCAGCTTTTCAAGCGTCGGCACGCGGAGCGTGCCTGCTGTCTCACCCCTGAATGTAGCTTCTCAGGTAGTGGTTCTCCATCGATAACTCGTCGTGCTGCGCTTTGACCACGTCGCCAATGGAGATCATGCCCACGAGCCTGCCGTCGTCGACCACGGGCAAGTGGCGGATCCGGCGTTCGGTGAGCAGGCCCATCACGTCTTCCACGCTGGCCGAAGGCGGAGCCGTGACGACGTTGCAGGTCATGGTGTCTTCCACCTTCTGCGTGGTCAGCGGACCACGATGTCCCGCCACTGCGCGCAGAATGTCGCGCTCGGAGATGATGCCAACCATGCGGCCAGGCGAATCGCCGCCGGAATGTTCGCAGACGATCAGCGAACCCACATTATGTCGCACGAGAGTCTGCACCACGTCTTCCAACGTGGCGTCGGGCCCGATGGAGTGCACATTACTTCCCTTCTTGCTCAGAATCTCTTGCAGCGTCATGGGTATCCTTTTCTATTGGGGCGCGAGAATTGAACGAGTAAATTGCCCCCGCCGGTTCCGCCGACTGGCCATCTTGAAGGATAGCGCAAACCGGCCCGCATGTCAAAGAAATCACACACCTACTTTGTGAGAGATTTCACAAACCCTCAATCTTATTTCGCGACTTCGACCGCTCGCAGATTCCGGAACCGAACGTCCGTGGTCGGATCATGCCCCTGCAACTGCAGCGTGCCTGCTGCAAGCCGCAGACCCTTCCGCGGATTGTCGTCCGGTTTGCGGTCGTCGGTCCAGTCGGTCACCTGAAAACCGTTAACCCAAACGGCGATATGCGGGCCAGTAGCCATGATTGACTTGGTGAACCACTCAAAATCGTTGGCCAAAACGCGGCGGGCCTTCTGGCGGCGAAAGATGCCGCCGGTGCCGCAATCGGTGGGCTTCGTGCGATCGCCGTCTTGGAAGGCGTTCTGGATTTGGCTTTCGTAGCCATTGGTGTACTCGCCGGGGATCGAACGGAAAAACACGCCCGAGTTCAGTCCCTTGCCGTTCGTCTTCGCCTCAAGCTGCAAAACGAAGTCGCCAAATTGGCATTCGCTTTCCAGCGCCCCTGGGCCGTTCTTGACGTCGATCTCGCCATCCACCACGCTGAACCCACTCTGCTTGCCAGGATAGACCTTCCAGTGCGAGAGATCATTGCCATTAAAGAGCGGCTTGAGACCGAGCGGCTTGAGCTTGATGTTGCGGAACTGGACCTTGCCTTGATTGAGTTGCAGGCCGATCCGGCCGCGCGGAATTGGCTGGGGATCGCGGTAGTCAAGCAACATCTCACCATCGAGCTTCACCACGAAATGCCCCCCCTGGGCCGTGACTTCGTAGCTCCGCCAGTCGTCGGAGTGCGCGGGCACCCTGCCCTTC
Source organism: Planctomycetaceae bacterium (assembly GCA_005773095.1). GTDB lineage: Bacteria > Planctomycetota > Planctomycetia > Pirellulales > PALSA-1355 > SXHT01. The sequence continues at coordinate 1,683 of SXHT01000200.1, read as the reverse complement.
TTGCGCTTCACGAAGCTGCCGGTCGGAAACGGGCTGACGGCTTCGGTCGCGATATTCAGTTCATAGCAATCCGTGGCGGGATCAGTTGGATGGGCGGCCGTCCGCAGAAAAATGCCGCTATTAGTATCGGTCGGGCTGCGAAAATCGACGCGAAGCGTGTAATTGGCAAACTCGCTGGTGGTGTTGAGCAGTCCCGGCTCGCCGTCGCTCACGGAGATCGTGCCGTCGGCGACCGACCAATTGGCCTTCGTGGCTGGCTCCCAGCCAAACAAGGTTTCGCCATCGAAGAGCAAAATCCAACCGTCGCGGATCTCGTCGGGCGTGAGCGTGTTCGGTTCCGCGGCGAACGTCGTCGAGGAATAAGACACGAGCGCCACAAGCAATACGTTCAGCATCGCTCGCCGATTCAACAGCGGGCCACCCAAAAGGTACCCGGCGCCGTTAAACCGAGATTTCATTTCATTCAATCTCATTCAATCTCCAATCGCACTTCGCCGATGATGCCGCCGGGTTCCGCGGCTTCGGACGGTTGTTCGACGACGACCTCCAGCAGGTTGCGGAAATCCAGTCGATCGGTGACCTCAAAGTTGCCCGGTTCGTCCCCCGCGATTTCGCCCAGGAACTGGCCATTGAGCGACACCGTGGCATGGGTCCGCACGCCGCTGAACACGATCCACATCTGCTCGTACGGCTCCGGAAAACCCGGCCGCCCGAAACGCCGAAGGTAGCATACCCGGCCGCGAAAATCACGCCCCAATGTGTCGGCCCAGTCGCAAGGCATCCTGACCTTGCCGGCGGGGGGCAGCGGCCCCGCCGAATCGAACCGCGCGCGCGGGGCATACTCCCAAGGACCGCGCAGTCGTATCACGTGGGCCTCTCGCATTACTGCGGCAAGAAGTCTTGCACGACCGTGACTTCGCGCACCTGCCGGCTATCCGGCTCGTAGACGCGAATTTTGATCTGAATTCCGCGGAGAGGCACGGAATACGGCGGCGGAGCGTCGGACTCCGCCAGGTCATCAACGACGCCATTACTGTTATCGTCGAGTCCATTCGTAGCTAAATCTGGACCTAGCAAGTTATTGTCATCAACGCCGTTTTGCTCATAGTGCAGCGACCAGGTGTCGTACGTCGGCAACAGCAACCTTGCTACTGGTGGTTGAGCTTGATAGATCGCGTTACCCGACCTGACAAAGTATGATCCGAAGGATTCCGCCGAATTCGCCAAAGCAGGCGGGATGGAACGGGAATAGTTCAAGTCAACATATCCGCCGCTGCCCGCCTGCGTATTAGCGCCGATGCCGTATCCCGGATCGCTGGGAAGCGTTGCCACGTTCGTGGTCGTTACCCGCATGGGAACAAACGGGTCGTACGCCTTGACATCGAACGCCAGCACATTCGTGAGAATGACATCGTCGCCTTGCCGACCAGCCGTAAGCGCTTCAACCTGCCTGGCGGGAAATGGAAATCCAGGTGGTGATATATCGTGTCCATAACGATTTTCGCGTTTGGTCAAGTCGCCCAGCGTATTGGGAATAAAATTCGTGCCGTCAAACCGGACAGATAGATCATGCTTGTTGCGAAACATCACGAGAGTCTCACCCGGATTTGGATTCGGGGTTATCGGTCCTGTCGATGGATTCACCAACTGGACGCGACGTTACAGCGTGCGCAGTTGAAACTG
>SXHT01000199.1 GCA_005773095.1 Planctomycetaceae bacterium | reverse complement strand
GAATGATCCTGATAAAGCCGAACGGCGGTCTGAAAATCGCGGACCGAGGCGTGACGGTCGGCCGGCTCGGTGGCCATCGCGTGCATTGCGATGTCGAGCAACTCTCCGGACGCATCGGTGGGCTGAATCTGATTTCTGGCGGCAGCGAACAGGCACTCCATCACGGTTGTGCCGGCGTGCGGAGGCTTGCCTGCGATCATCTCGTAGAGAATTGCGCCAAGAAGATAAATGTCCGCCGCCGGTCCGACACGTGCGATCGGCCCCGTCGCCATTTCGGGCGCCATGAACGCCGGTGTGCCCCCCATCGACGTGGTTTGCATGATGCTTTCGGACTTGCGAAACGCAGGCGTGGAAAGAGCGAGCCCCCAATCCATCACCAGCACCTCACCGAAATCGCCCAGCATGATGTTCTCGGGCTTGAGATCACGGTGTACGACTCCGCGCGCGTGAGCAAACGCCACCGCATCGGCTACCTTGAGCAGCACTTCCAGATTTTCAGATTGCGTCTTCTCTTGAATCACCGCCGACCAAGGTGTGCCTTGCACCCGCTTCATCGAATAGAAAAGCGCGTTTTGCTCGTTCGAGCCCAAATCGTAGATGGGCACGATATTGGGGTGATCGAGTTCACCCGTAACAACAGCTTCGCTGAGAAACTTCTCACGCCGCTCGCCGTCGCTTGCCCCCTCGGGCTTGAGCATCTTGATGGCAACGTTGCGGTCGATGGAAGCCTGCCGGGCCGAATAAACCACCCCCATGCCACCTTCGCCAATGACGCCCAGTAGCTCATAGTCGGCGCCAACCGGCCGCTCATGAGTTACCGTCTTAAGCGCTCGCGAATTGATGACCAGCCGCGTGTCTTTGGGTTGATACGCCTGCTCCCCCTTGAGCGTTTGCCAGGGATTGGATTCCGGCGAACACGTCTTCGACCATATGCCCGCCACCGTGCGAAGATCCACGTCGATCTCGTGGGACTCAATCGTCTGCGCCAAGCGGCCATCGTTGGCGGTGAGCGACGTATTGCCCCCGTCCGCCGGCGAAATCGAAGAGCCAGGGTCCGACAGTGAACTCGGCACTGCCAAGTCGTAACCACTGCCGGAATCAACGATCCGCGCAGGCGAGCCCGGCGGGGGTGCGGTGGCGTTCGACAGCGACCAGGAGTCCACGGTCGCCGCGATAATGACGGGCACCGGAAGCGGATCGGGTGGCGGAACGTCCGGCGGAAGCATATCGATCGTGGCATGGACCGCGGCATTTAATTTCACGGCGTCGGCCAACGTTGCTCTGTCGGGCTCCAGCGGCCCCGCAGGCACCGTCAACGCGCAGGAAGGGCAGGCGGCGGGACGTGAAAATGCCTCGCCCAGAAACACGCCGCAATGCGGACACGTCAGCATGATGCCAACCTCCTGCGCAAAACGCGCAACAGTCGGACTGGCGCCGAACCGTCGATCGTGTCGAGAGGCTCGTCCACCGCATCGCCGTTGTCAGCAGATCCTCCGGCAAGCCGCTGCAGTCCGCCAGCCGGTTCCGACTGCGATGTGGGAGGCCGATCGCGGGTGCCATCGATGTCGTCCCCCGGATCAACCGGTTTGCCCTGACGCACATCCACTTCCAGAATCAATCGCTCGATGTTGCCTTGCCGAAGATAAATGCGATACCGCCCGTCTGGCTTGCCTCGGAAGAGCGACTTCAAGTCGTCGAGTGTCTCTTGGGGCAACACTACTTCTTCGCCGTCCTCGCCGAGCACCGTAACCGTTGTCAGCACCACCCGGCGATCGGAACGGACGTTCGCCTCAAACCCGCCCCGGCGATCTTCAAACGTGCGCGACGTAGACACAGGCGGCGGGGCGTCGATCGACGTACCGCTGACACCGGCCGCCATCGGAAATTCGAGCCGAGGAGTATTGGGATCAAGATCTGCAAAGCCGATGCCAAATTCAAAATCAACCGGCACGTCAGAAAGAGTAACCTGCGTCGCCTTCAACGTATCGTCGTCAAGCACCGTCACGGTAATGGGAATGTCGTCGCCCGGCCTGGCAGGATTGGGTGGCCCAAAATACTGGTGGCTTTGCTGGTACGATGTGCTCCCCGCGGCCAGTGTCACCATTTCCAAAGGGCCACCATCGGCCCAGTCAATAACAATCGTGAAGGTGTCCTGAACGCCAATGTCACTGAACGTGACATGCATCGTCGTGGAACCCGTGGAATCGAGCTGCGTGGCACTGATGGTGTTGATCACCGGAGCGATATCGTTCACGGTGATGTCCAGGCTGCCGACACCCGTTCCCAAGTCGTCATCCGTGACAAAGACGCGGATGCTGTTGATGTCGGAGGGCGAATTGGTCGGGTTGTCGTCGAGATACGTGTGCGAAGCGGAAAAAGTCCCCGCTCCGTTCGCGAATGTAAAGACGGTGATAGCCTCGGGCTTCGTGCCGTCGCCCCAATCAACCATCAGCGTATGTGTGTCAAGCAGGCCCGTATCGGCAAACGTACCTGAAATCGAAATGGCATCCATCTCATGGATCGTCGTTGCAGTAGCCGTAAATACGATCTGCGAAGGAATGACATTATTGACCGTGACCGAGACCGACTCGAGATCCTCCCCCGTGTCGTCATCCGTCAGTGTCAGGCCGATCATGTAGTTGTCGGCCGGCGTGCCCGTGGGGTTGTCGTCCAGGTATTGATGCGCAAGCGTGAAAGTTGTCGTGCCGGCGACGAATGTGTACGTCTCGACGTTATCGGGGGACAACGGATCGCCCCAGTTGACGACCAGCGTAAAGCTATCCAGACTGCCCGGATCGTTAATCGAGCCGGTCAGCGTGGTGACGCCGTTCTCGTCGATCGCCGTGGTCGCCAGGTCGCCGAGAGTCGGCGCTACATTATTGACCGTGACCGCAACCGACTCGAGATCCTCCCCCGTGTCGTCATCCGTCAGCGCCAGGCCGATCACGTAGTTGTCGGCCGGCGTGCCCGTGGGGTTGTCGTCCAGGTATTGGTGGCCGACGCTAAATTTATGTTCACCACCATTCAGGAAAATCGTTGTCGGCGGACTGCCATCTCCCCAATCGATCTCAATCTCATGCGCATCTTCAGTGCCCGGGTCGTCGAAACTGCCGTTCAATGTGACAGAGCCATCTTCGTTAATCATCACGTCGCTCAGTGACAGCACCAGCTGGTCGGGCGGAACATTCTGCACTTCCACCATGCTCACTGCGGTTACTGCACCCGTGTCATCGTCGGTGACGGTGACCGAGACCGAGTAGGTGTCCGCCGAAGTTGCCGACGGTTCGTCATCGGCATACACATGGGTCTTAGAAAAGCTCGTCTCCCCTGGCGCCAATGAAATTGCGGTGTTGGCGCTTCCGTCACCCCAATTGATTTCAACGGTTTTCCCGTCGAGCGTCCCGACCTCGATAAAACGCCCGTCGAGCGTTACCGTCCCGCGTTCGCTGATTACGCTGGGCGTGATGCTGACAGTCAGACTCTGGGGTGCGACATTATTGACCTGCAGCGCAATGCCGGCGGCGCCCATGTCGCCATCGTCGTCGATGACCGCCACATCGATGCTATAAATATCGGGCACGATGCCTGGCTGATCATCGAGATAGGTGTGCATCTCGGCAAACTGTGACACGCCTGGCAGCAAGTTAATGGTCGCCGTTCCGCCGTCGCCCCATTGGATGAAGACGGTGTGTGCGTCCAACGATTCTGGATCGGTAAAGCTGCCCGTCAAGGTGACGCTGCCGTTTTCGTCGATCGTGGCGGAATCGAGCATCACGTCGACATTCTGCGGCGTCAGATTGCTGACGGACAGATCCACGCTGGCGCTGTCGGCCTGAAGGTCGTCATCGGTGACCGTCTCCGTCACCGCGTACGAATGCGACGGCGAACCCTTTAAGCCATCGTCCAAGTATTGGTGCATTGCCGAAAAGCTTCGATCGTCAACTGCGATCGGAACGTCTTCGGGAGTGGTGCCGTCACCCCATTCGATCGTGATCGTGTGTGTATCGAGAATGCCGGGATCATCGAACGCGTCGCTGAGCGTGTAAATGTCGTTTTCGTCCACGGCCGGCGCGCCGACCAGCAGAATGTTGCTGGGTGCCTGGTTGACCACGTTCGCAGTCAGCGAGTCGCTGATCGAGGTAAGATCAGCGCCGGTAACCGTCACGTTGACTGTGTAAGAGCCGTCGTCCACGTACTGATGCGAACCGCCAATCGTGCCCGGATCATTCGCCGTCGGTTCGCTGATTGTGGCGCCTTCGACATTGCCGTCCCCCCAGTCGATCTGGGCGGAGTGCGGCTCGTTGCCGCCGGAGGTCGAATCGGTAAACGCAGCTCCAGAAATAGACACCCTTTCGCCTTCGACGATGTCGGACTGGTCGGCGCCAACCTCCACCACGATGGCTCCGACAGCGAGCACCCGGCGATCCTCGAGGCGGCGCAAACGAGGCTCATAGAACTGGGCATCCCCGCGGCGAGCCCCGTTGCCGGAGGTCCGGCGCGCCTGCCTGGCCTTTCCGCCGAGCATTCGATCGATCCACGACCGCTTTCGCATCTCCACCCCCGCGTGCCGACTACCGAGATACCAACCCGAATCGCTAGCGGGGGCCCATCGCCAAATCGGGTTGCGCCCCCAATCTTCAAGTGCTTGCACCAGTTGAAGTTTCGATTATCGCGGCCAAGGGGTAGGGATGTCAAATTTTTCCACCTTGGTTGACGCCGCGAGCCGTTCGGGGCTGAGTTGGGGCGTGTTTTGCCACCGCTTGGTGGCCGCCATCCCGTAACGCAGCCGGGCCTGTCAAACCGTGCCGCCTGTAACGGTAGCTCCGATCGCGGTGCCGTATCCGTCTGGGCTGCCGTAGCCGTGCTTGCGGCGTTTAGCAAATCCTCCGGCCGTGACGTGTCGAAAGTATGGGTGGGCCCGCGTGGCGTTGTCGCAAACGATCTGCCAGTCTAACCCGCCAGTTTCCAATGCCTTCCGCCTGCCGCGAATCCCGCCTTCAATTCCCACCGCGACATACGTCACGGGCCCCGCGGCATTTTTTTCGGGATGGTACGCTTGAACCGGGATGGTCCCCTTTTGCGGCGACTTGGAAGCCAACGGGGACTATCCCATTCGACCTTCGCAAAACCAACGGGGCGTGTCGAATTGGTTGTGCGTCTCTGTTTTTCTCATTCGTTGTGGCGTCAGTGCTGGCCGGCGAGCAGCCGATCGGACCCGCCGGCGGCAAACTGACCACGATGCGCGTGCTCGGCCTGGGACAACCGACCCTGGAAAACACGACCGATCAGCCATCGCCAACAACCAAGACCGACGCTTCGTCCACGGTCGATCGTTTGGCTTCACCGCCGATTCACTTGCAGGTCGAAGAGGTAACGTCGCCCAGTGCCAGCACCCCTCTTTCGGCAGCGGGAGAGGAGCCGGGGGAGAGGGATGGGACAAGTTTCGGCCTAAGACCAATGAATCAACTCTCGATCAACATCACGGCGCCGGAGCCGGACGACGGACTGCCAGTGAACTTCGCCGGTGAACGATTTTCCCAAGAACCGGTGATTGCCTCTGCCGAACGCGCCGGCCGCGATTGGGCCATTACCGACTACCGCTGGGAAGCATCGCTTCTCGGTCACGGCCCGATCTTGTTTGAGCAGCTCAACGCTGAGCGCTATGGCATTACGTACGGCTATTTGCAACCGATCGTGTCGGGCGCGCACTTCTTCGCCAGCGTGCCGGCGGTACCCTACAAGGTCTGGGCCCAGGGCCGGGAGCGTTGCCAGTTTACGCTCGGCTATTACCGCCCCGGCAGCTGCTCGCAGCCTCAATGCTACCGCCCCCGGATCAGCGCCGACGCCGGCCTGTTTGAGGCGGGCGTAATTCTAGGGCTGATTTTTGCGTTGCCTTAAATCCAACATGGTCCAAGTAGGCGTCGCGCCCGGGCCAAACAGTTATCCGCTGTAGGGCCGGCTGTGCCGGCCGGATTCGCGTGACTTTCCCATCCACGGCCGGCAAAGCCGGCCCTACCAGGTTGCCGAATGTAAAACACGGATCGGCCGTGTGCATCGCGCCCCTCAACTTGAAATTCAGAATTCCCCTGGCTAGGATGGCCGAAATTCGATGGCTCTCCTTGGTGAAATGCCGCCATGCCGCTGCATCCGCAAGTGTCGATGTTTCTCGAGCAGCAAGCGGCTCTTGGCTTGAAGCCGATCGACCAGGGCTCGCCCGCTGAATTTCGCCAGAGGATGCTCGAGGGCCTTGCGGCGCAAGGGGAATCGGAGCACGTCGCGGTCGTCGAAGATCGCGCGGCTCCAGGCCCGGCAGGGCCTATTCCGCTGCGCATCTTTCGGCCGACCCCGACCGGTCGGCTGCCCGCGCTGGTGTTCTGCCATGGCGGTGGCTGGGTGGGTGGGAATTTGGAGACGCACGACGGACTGTGCCGCGCGATCGCGAATGCAGCCGGCTGTGTCGTCATCGCGGTTGACTATCGGCTTGCGCCGGAGCACAAATATCCGGCAGCCGCCGAAGACTCCTTCGCCGCGTACCATTGGGTGCGGGAACAGGCCGCGGCGCTGGAGATCGAAGGCCAGAAAATTGCGGTGGGCGGGGACAGTGCGGGGGGCAATTTAGCGGCCGCGGTTTCGATGATGTCCCGCGACCGTGATCGTGCCGCCCCCTGCTTGCAGGTCTTGATCTATCCAATCACGGATCACAATCTGAACAGTTCATCGTATCTGAGGTTTGCCGAAGGATACGGGCTGACGCGCGCGACGATGCAATGGCTCTGGCGCCACTACCTGGCCTGCGAGCAAGATGCAAAACAACCGTATGTCGCACCGCTTCAGGCAAGTGACCTTCGCGGACTCGCCCCGGCGCTTGTGCT
>SXHT01000198.1 GCA_005773095.1 Planctomycetaceae bacterium | reverse complement strand
TTCATGAAGGCACCTCCGTCGAACTCCCAGGTGCCGCGCCATTTTGCCGAGTCGTAGTACTCCTGTGGTCGTGTCCAGAAAACGTTGACCGCGACTGAAAATATCCGGCCGAACCGCCCCTGATCCACTGCTTGCTTCAAAAGCTGGAGGGTGTCGTTGTAACGATTTTGCTTCACGACGAACAGGCGCACGCCGGCAAGGTCGCAGGCGCGTACCATCTCGACACCGTCCCGCCATCGGGTCGCCATGGGCTTTTCGGTCATCACATGACAACCGACAGCGGCGGCGGCAATGGCTTGCTGTGAATGCAGACCGCTGGGGGTCGCGATCACGACAATGTCGGGCTTGCTTTCGTTCAGCATTTCGCCATGGGAGCGGTAGCCCTTTGCACCGGTCCGCGTAACGGCCTTTTCGAGCGCCAATGAATCCGAGTCGCAGACGGCGACCAATTCGGCGTCCGCGGCGTGCTGCTCGAGCGCTGCGAAGTGATTGGCGGCGATCCGGCCGCAACCCGTGAGGGCAAAGCGAATCTTCCGCCCGGCGATCGCTTGTACATGTTTCATGATGTGCGTCCTTTACGATCGCGAATCGATTCCGCTAGGGCCTTAACCACGCGATCCTGGTCCGTTTCAGTCAAGTCCGGGCCCATCGGCAGACTGAGTACACGGCACGCGACGCTTTCGGCGATCGGCAGTTCGGCGCGTCGGCACTCGATCGCAGCAAACGCCGGTTGCGCATGCAGGGGCACGGGATAGTGCACTGCGGTCGGAATTCCTACGGCATTCAAATTGGCGGCCACGGCGTCGCGCTCATCCAGCTGGACCGTGTATTGGGCATAGACGCTGGTGTTCCATGGGGCGATGTCTGGCGTCAATACTCCCGGACAATGCTCTCGGATTTTCTCGGAATACAGCGTACCGAGTTCTTTGCGCCGTGCGACCTCCCAATCGAAGCGATCAAGCTTGGCGAGCAGTATGGCAGCCTGCAAGGTATCCAATCGGCCGTTGATGCCTATCCGCGGATGGTGATACCGCCGGTCCTGTCCGTGGACGCGAATTTCGCGCATTGCCTTTGCCAATCCGTCGTCGTCGGTAAACAGCGCCCCGCCGTCGCCGTATGCGCCCAACGGCTTACTGGGGAAGAAGCTGGTCGAACCAACAGTGGATAGCCCGCAGGACCTTCGACCTTTGTAGGTGGCGCCAAAGGACTGGGCAGCATCCTCGATTACCGGCAGGCCATGACGGGCGCCGATCGCGTTGATGGCGTCCATGTCGGCACATTGCCCGTAAAGACTGACCGGCATGATCGCCTTGGTCCGCGGACCGATGACCTCTTCGATCTTTGCCGGATCGACGTTGTAGCTGCGTGGGTCGATATCGACGAAGACCGGCGTTGCCCCCAGCAGTGCAATCATCTCGCCCGTCGCGATGAAGGTAAATGGTGTAGTGATGACCTCGTCGCCCCGGCCGATCTCCAGCGCCATCATGGCAACCAGCAGCGTGTCCGTGCCGCTGCTGGCAGTGATGCAATGGCGCACACCCACATAATCCGCCAACCGGCCCTCGAGTTCGGCAATCTCGGGGCCCATGACAAATTGCCCGTGAGACAGAACGCGATCCATGCGCTCGCGGATCGCCGGCTCCAAGGCTCGAAACTGTGACTTGAGGTCGATGAAAGGAATCATTCTGTAACCAGTTGGCAGTGGGAATCAGCAACCTGATAGCGTTCGCCAGTGGCGGGGCAGTCGGCCGCGCCATTTCCTTGCAGCGGCAAGTCGAGGCGTTCGCCGTGACGGCTCATCCAGCCGATCTGCCGCGCGGGAACCCCGGCCATCAATGCGAAGGGCTTCACGTCCCGGTTCACCACCGCACCGGCCGCGACGAACGCGTACTCACCAATGGTGACACCGCATACGACCGTGCAGTTGGCTCCCAAGGTCGCCCCCTTCTTCACGACCGTCCGGCGATACTCATTTCGGCGCACTACAGCGGAGCGCGGATTATAGACATTGGTGAATACCATGCTCGGGCCGCAGAACACGTCGTCTTCGAGTGTCACCGCATCGTAGATGCTGACATTGTTCTGCACTTTCACGTTGTTGCCCAGCAGCACGTCATTGCCGACGAAGACGTTCTGCCCCAGCGAGCAACCGCTGCCGATTCGGGCGCCACTACAAACGTGTACCCAATGCCAGACGCGGGAACCCTCGCCGATCCGGGCTCCCGTGTCGATAATGGCAGTTGGATGGATGGATGTCATTGATGCGGTTGCAATGTATATCTGCCTGGAGCGGATGGTCGGACACGCTACCGCCCTGCCGGTGCGCACCTTCGATGCGCACAGCATAGATCCGCCGCCCGGCTGCAGCTACCTGGCGGTTTCCAGACTGGCCAACGCGAGGTTGACCTTGGTGTCGCTACCCAGCAGGTGCATCAAAACCTCGACCCGCTTCGCTGACACCGCGTACACCAGTCCTTCCATTCCCGCAAGCGGCCCGTCGACCACCACCACGCGGCTGCCCGGCTGGATGGCGCTGAGTTCCTCGATGCTCGATTCGTTCTGGCGTGCCTCGAGCGCGGAAATGGCATCGAGCTTTTCCGGGCTGAGCAGGGCCGGCTGATGGCCGAAACGAACAACGTTGAGCACACCGATGGTCGAGCGTACCGGTGCGATTGAGTGCTGCGCATGCCCCGGACGGAAAAATAAGTACTGCGGAAACATCGGTTCCATGCGCAGGACTTGTTGGCGTCGTATCCGCTTCAGTACTTTCAGTTTCGGCAGGTAGGTGGCGAAGCCCTGCCGCTGCAGGTTGCCGTTGGCCACTGCCTCCTGCCTGGGCTTGGTCCGCGCCACGTACCAGGACTCGGGGTTCACCGACGATCCCCTTCGGCGCTGACCTGCAGCTCCTGCCGCAACTGGGCAATCTCGCTACGCAAGGCCAGATACTCGGCTTCCTTGTGATCGAGGAATTCCCGCGTCAGGTTGAGCTTGGCGGCAATGCCAGTGGGCGTCAGCTTGTACATGTAAGCCAGCTTGTTGTCGTGGCGCCGGAAGTTGCCCATCTTCACCAAGCCCTTGTCGAGTAGGGCCTTCAACAAGTAGTGAGTCTTGCCCAGGCTGACGCCAAGCTCACCCGCGAGCTCACGCTGGCTGATTTCGGGGCGCTCTTCAATCAGTCTCAGGATGCGGAAGTGGGCTTTTTCGCTTAGTTTCATTGAAGCCGGACGGGTGCGTTCAACAATTGAACGCAGTCTAGCACATACTTTTGAATTGACTGGAGTTTTACAGGCGTATCAGCCCGACTTCTGGTCCAGAAAGTCCTGGTACGCGAGGCCGATCCCGTCGCGTAGCGTCGTCCGCGCCTGCCAGCCGAGTCGCCGCATCCGGCCGACGTCAAGCAGCTTGCGCGGCGTGCCATCCGGCTTGGTAGAGTCAAAGACGATTTTCCCCGGGAAGCCCGTCACCGCCATGACCGTTTCCGCCAGTTCGCGAATCGTCACGTCCTCTCCGGTGCCAAGGTTGAACAGGCCTTCGTTAATCCCCTGTTCCATCAGGAACACGCAGCCGTCAGCGAGGTCATCGACGTAAAGGAACTCTCGCCGCGGCGTGCCGCTGCCCC
>SXHT01000197.1 GCA_005773095.1 Planctomycetaceae bacterium | reverse complement strand
GGAAAACATGGAAGGCGGCATCGACTACCTGCGCAAAGTGGTGATTGACGACAAGTTGGGGATCGCCGCTGAATTGGAAACTCAAATGCAGCGGTTCGTCGACACCTACCGGTGTGAATGGACCGAAGTTGTCAACGATCCAGAGCGACGCAAGCTCTTCCGCCAGTTTATGAACACGGACGAAACGGAGACCGGCATCGAGATCGTCACCGAACGCGGCCAGAATCGCCCAGCCGATTGGCCCAAGGATGGGGCGCTGGTGCAGCTCGCAGGCATGAGTGGGAAAGGAGGTGAGGGGGAGAGCGAGAGACAGGATACACCGGTCATTCGCTTCGAATCTTCCACTCCTCCACTCCCCCACTCCCCCACTCGCATCAACGGCAAGCGGCATGTCGAGGAAATCAAGCCGCAGTGGATCAAAGTCGGCGTCGTCGATGATTTTCCACTCGAAGGCGGCGCGGCCATCAAGTACGGCCGGGTGCAGATCGCGGTCTTCAACTTCTCTAGCCGCGGCGAGTGGTACGCCTGCCAAAACATGTGCCCGCACAAACGGGCCTTCGTACTATCGCGCGGCATCGTGGGCACGCATGGCGAGACGCCCAAGGTCGCCTGTCCGCTGCACAAAAAGACATTCTCGCTTGAAACCGGCGAATCTCTCTCCGGCGACGAGCACTCGGTCAAAGTGTTTCCGGTGAAAGTCAAGGACGGCGAAGTGCACTTGTTACTGCCGCGCACCGAGCAACTCGACGCGCTGCTGGCAACCGATCTGCACTGCATTACGTCTTGCGTGGCATTGGCAGATCACGAAGCACCGATGACAAGCGACTGCCTAATCACGAATAACTAACGAGAGCTCTTTATGATCGACGAATCTCCTGCGTCGCGCCAGCGTGTGCTTTGGCTGTCCACGATCGCGTTCACGTTGCTGTTTGCCGTCTGGCTGATGCTTGGCGTACTCGGGCTCAAGATTAAGACCGACTCGCAACTAATGCTCGGCAACGCGGCCAAGACAATGAGCGGGCCAGAGGTCAAAGCAGCCGTCGAGTCGCGCTTCGAATGGCTGCTGGCAGTTGCGATCTTGTCAGGCGCGATGCTGCGGCTCAACTTCGGCATCTGGACCGACAGGCTCGGTGGGCGGAACGTGATGGTCCTGCTGCTTCTGGGCTGCGCGATTCCCACGCTGGCTCTCGCTTACGCTCAAAACTTCACGGCGTTACTCGTTTGCGCCGCGCTCTTCGGACTGGCCGGTAATTCATTCTCGATCGGCATCGCTTGGAACTCCGCCTGGTTTCCCGATTCTCAAAAGGGCGCCGCGCTAGGCGTCTTCGGTGCAGGCAACGTCGGCGCATCGGGTACTAAACTGCTCGTCGTGCTGATTCCCGGCATTCTCGGCTTGGTGCCAGCCAGCGGCTACCTCGGCGGCTGGTTGCCGGGCGGTTGGCGCGTCGTACCGATCTTGTACGCCGTGCTCCTGGTGCTAATGGCGATCGCGATTCTGATCTTCTGTCCCAAGCAAGACCACAAGCCGGGCCGAGGCCGTTCGATGAAAGACATGCTGTCCCCCATGCGCAACGTGCGCGTCTGGCGGCTCGGCCTGTATTACGTGGTTGTGTTTGGAGCGTACGTCGCCCTCTCGGCATGGCTGCCCAACTACTATGTGAACACTTACGGCGTCGATTTGCGGATGGCGTCGCTGCTGACGGCCGTCTACATCTTCCCCGCCAGCTTGTTGCGACCGCTGGGTGGCTGGTTGTCTGACGTGCATGGCCCTCGCAAGGTGACGTATGCCGTGTTCATCGGCATGACATTGGCGCTGACACCCCTGTGTCTGCCGACAAGCATGCTGCAGCTCAACGTCTGGGGCTTCACGCTGTTGTTGTTCGTCGTGGCCGTCGGCATGGGCATCGGCAAAGCAAGCGTTTTCAAGTACATCCCCAACTACTTCCCAAACGACGTGGGCGCGGTCGGCGGTCTCGTGGGTTTATTGGGCGCGCTCGGCGGTTTCATTCTGCCAAAGACGTTCGGCTGGCTCGGCCGCGAAACGGGCTCTCCGCAAGCAGCGTTTATTGCGCTCTTGGCGCTGACCGTTGGCAGCCTGGTGTGGCTGCACTTCGTCGTACTAGCGCAGCGTGCGCGCGAAGCAGCCCAGTGGCTCAACGTACAAACGCTCAGAGAAACACGCGAACTCGCCGCCGACTCACTGTGGGGACTCAGCCGCTAGTTCGCATCCACGCCACCGTAGACAGCTTGGATAGAGCGCTCGATCTTGTCCACTTCGTCGGCAGTGAGAAACTGAAAATGACTATCGCGCTTGGCCTGAGACAGTCTGCCCTGATTCTGAATGCACAGCCGAATCAACAGGTCGATCTGACGATCTGGCATATCCACGATGTCTTGTATCGCTCGTTTGGCGACATCGTAGTGCGCCAAAAATGACAACTCGGCAACCAGCTCCGACTCGATTGTCTTTTCAATGAATATGAAAAGCGCCTCGGCTTGAGGCGTCAGGTCGGGATATCGATACCATCGGACCGTATTGTTATGTACCGTCATCTGGCCCTGCGCGTCGAGCGTGTATTCCACGAGCTTCATTACGGGTCGGGAGAAGGCTTCCAGGGACGCATCGTAGGCTAAAGCATCGTTGAGCATCGCCGCCGAAACCGGAAACATGACGCCTTGCGGCGTAAAGCCGCAGCGCACCAGAAGATTGTGAATCAGCAGCCGGTGAATGCGCCCGTTGCCATCCTGGAAAGGATGTAAGAAGACAAAACCGTAGGCGATCGTGGCTGCATGAATCACGGCCGATACAGCTCCAGCCGTCATGCGTCGATGTGCCGCGATCAAGCCATCCATCAACGCTGGCAAGTCCTCCGGCTTGGGACAGGCGTAGTGGACGCGTTCTTGTTTCCAAGAAACTGTTTCGCCAACATAGCTTTGCACGGCGCGATAATCCGATTCGCGAAATCGCGGATCGACAATTTGATTTTGCAGCGCAATCAACTGCGGTTTCGTACAAAAGTCCTCGCGTTCGGCCGATTGAAGCAGCGAGATAAACCGCTCCGTACGCGTTGCACTCGGCAGAATATGCTCGATCTCGAAAGACGACTTCGTCTCTTTGGTATAAAGATAACTCAAAGCGCGCTTCAGTTGTTCGGGAGAATAGTCGGCCACTACTTGTCGGCATCGCTGCGGCAACTTCGCCGCTTCAAAGACGGTTAGCGTTTCGGTGCGGCGCACGATCGGGCAAAAATCCGCGCCTCCCAGCAAGTTGTTGTTGATGCGCTGGCGTCGAATCTGCGGAGCGTGAGAAGCGGTATAGTATTCTTTGGGATCAAGCAGGTCGACGTAGTTGCCCATCGTGAGATCGGGCAAATCGAGAGTTGTGCCCGTCAGGAATTCATACAGAAACCAGATGCGTCTGGCGTACTTGCCCGTGCGCTTTTGAGCAATTTGCGCCCGGATTTCTTCAGCGCCGATTTTTTCAAACAAGGCCGCGAGAATTCCCAGGTTCGTGCCATCATATTTGAGCGCGAATTCCAGATGGTCTCCCCACTGCGCTCCGGGCCAATAGGAGGAAGTGAACGTCTCCTCGACACCGTCTTCGGTCGCAGCGACACGGTGGGTTCCAGTGGTCGATACCGACGAGTGATGCCAATTAGGCACGGTCTCCAAGTCATACATTTCGACGAGCAAATCATATCCGGCTTTTGAAGGGAGGGACTTCATGACGGGGACTCTGGCCCGGCGTAAAAAACTGTTACGAAGCATGAAATACTATTACAAAATCGTCGTCCTTGTAAAAAATAGTTATGACTGACGCAAAGTCTAGTTATATCTGGCAAGAAACGATTATAGGGCGGGTGGACGCTGGAAAAACCATTACAACCGAGCGCCTGTGCAGCACTGGGCTCGGGGTTCCTGCATGGGCGGGGCCGGAACAGACAAGAGATCGTGCCTAGATCAGATCGTCTCGATTATCGAAAGGTAACTCGCGCAGGGTGCTGATAACCTCGAGATCATCACGGCCCTTCGCCGCGTCCCAGTACGCCGCGCCGCATTCGACTTCTTCCAGGTCGAGCGTGTTTTTGATCCACAGCAACTTTGCATTCGGCGGTTCGGTCAGGCCAACGGTCGGCAACGCAGCTTCCAGTGCGGCGCGATCGTTCGGGTAGTCGAAGGGCAGCATGCCGCCGCTGATGCCGCCGCTGGTGAGGCAGTTAATGCGCGTGACCTCAACATCCATTTGGTCGATCACTCGGCGATGGCAGAATTCGGCGCAGCCGATGCCGGCCGCGTTGCCATGGGTTTCCGGCGTCAGATCGCGAACGTAAATGCGGCGAACTTTGGGCCATTCGTCGGCGATCGCCTGGTGCGAATTAAACTTGCGGCCGATTACGTTGGTGTCCATACCCGTGCCGCTGATGTTCTTGCCGATCTGGTCCACCACCAGCAGATCGACGCGGTCGAACGGCAGCCGCGCCATCCAGGTTTTGGATTGCACAAGCAACTCCGCTTCGCGCTCGAAGAACTCGCCCGGAGTAATTGCCAGGATGCGAGCCGTCTCGTCGTAGGCATTTTCGACGATCCCCAGGCCGGCGACGATGCGGCACGTGGAAAGCACGCGTTCGCCCACGCTGCGCACAATCTGCTCGAAATCAAAATCTTGGATCGCGCGGTGATAAATCTTTGCGCCGTCGTGTTTGCCCAGCCCGATCAGCAGCATCTTTGCCAGGCCGCTTTCCAGATTGCCGGAATAATCGGTGTGCGACTTGACGCGGTTCACCACCAGCACGTGATCGGCGGCGAAGGCCTGTCGGTCGAAGTAGATGGCAAAGCCTTCCGCCGCTTGCCCGACGACAATCGTTTCCATGCTCGAGCGGATGGGGCAGCCCATGCGGACATCCGTGATGCCGTAGCTGGCAAGCACTCGCAGTTGGCCTTCCGCCGTCGCGCCGCCGTGGCTGCCCATGGCCGGCACGATGAATGGCGCTGCGCCGAGCGATTTGAAGTAGTCGGCACATGCTCGCAGGATGGTGGCAATGTTGGCGATGCCGCGGCTCCCCGCCGTGATCGCCACCGACTGGCCCGGCTTCACCACGTTCGCCAGCGACAGCCTCGCAAGCTGCAAAGGAACTTCCTCAACGACGTCGGGAACGAGCGGCCGCGCGAACTTCTGCCGGACCGTAAAGACGCTTGGAAACATTGAATCTGCCCCATGGGTGATAGCATTCATCGTAGCACGATTTCAACGCGGCGAAACCATCTAGGTCGAAATGCTGGCGGCAACTACAATCGTGGCTCCCTCTACTTTCATTACGGAGAACGAGTGATGGCCACGGTGGGCAACTCGAATCATCGGCGGTTTCGTCCCAGCGACACCGCCAAGCCACTCAAACCAGACCCCCTCGATGAAATCCTGGAACCGAGCCGGCCTTTTGCTCGCCGCCGCGTGTTCGCCACGTTCCTCTGCGGCAGCCTCCTGTTGCTGGTATTCGCGATCGCGCTGGGGCCCACGATCATCGCCAAAACGGCGCTCCGCGATCGGATCTTGAACTCGGTGATTGGCCTCGACGGCGTGATCGACACTGCCCGCGGATCGTTCGGCTGGTTCTCGCCGGTCGTGCTGGAAGACATCGGAATTTTCGACCGTGACGAGACGACGGTCGTCGAAGCCCAGTCATTGACTTCGTCCAGCACACTGCTGGGCCTGTTGATGAATGGCAGCAAGCCGGGCACGTTTACCATCTCGCATCCGATTATTTACCTGGAGCTGCGCGAGAACGGCAGCAACCTGGAGGACGTGCTCAAGCCCATTCTGCAAGCCCAGGGCAAGTCCTCCACCGATTCCGTCGGCGTGAAGGTCATCGACGGCGTGGTGAAGATTCACGACCGCGTCAGCAATCGCAAGTATGAATTGCAACAGGTCAAAGTCGATCTGGCGATGAACAAGAAAGCCTCGCCGCCAATCGAACTCGACGCCAGCGCTTCGATGCCCACCGAGGGGCAGCGGGCCACCATGAACGTGGCCATCCGCGGCGGCGATGAAGCGGGCGGCTTGGAACAAGGCATGCTCGATTGCCAGGTCTCCGGATTGCCACTCGAACTGGCCGCGCCGTTCGTACGGCGAGCGCTGCCGGGCGCCGAAATGTCTGGCCGCATGGCGATCCATGCCCATGGCACGTGGGGCGAAGGCAAAGACCGCGACACGATGACGCTGCAAGGCAAGCTGGAGGCCCGCAATTTCTCGCTTGCCGCCAACGTATTGGGGCGCGACCGGCTGGAGCTGGAACGCATCGAGCTGCCCTGCCGCGTGGAACGCCGCGGCAGCGAAATTCGCGTCGAAGAGTTGTCGCTCAAAACCGACGTGGGCCAGGCCGCGGTCGAAGGCACGATGCTGGTCAAGGAGTTCACGCCGAGCGCAATGATCGCCGCGCTCCAAAGCGACGCTTATCGAGTCGAAGGCAATCTCGACGTCGCCCGGCTCGCCGCGCTTCTGCCCAACACGCTTTGCATCCGCAAAGGTACCGAGATCACCGAAGGCAACCTGCAAGTCGTGCTCGTCGGCGAACCGCGGGAGGCGGGCATCGCCTGGGAAGGCCGCGTCGAAGCGGCGAACATCCGCGCCAAAGCCAACGGCAAACGCGTCGATTGGAAAGACCCGCTGGTGCTCGAATTCGCGGCCCACCAATCCCCCGACGGCCCGGTGGTCGATCGGGCTGATTGCACGTCGAGCTTCCTGACGCTGCAGGGCAAAGGCACGCTCGACGACCTGGAAGCAACCGGCCAGTTTGATCTGGCGGAGTTGGTCCAGGAGCTGGAACAGTTCGTCGATCTGGGAGGACTGGAACTGGCCGGAGCCGGGGATGCCAAACTGCGCCTGCAGCGCAGCGCCGGTGTTCCGCCTTCAGACAACTCCCAATCGGAACCGAACCGGCTCACGCCGGAACTCCAGCAGGCGTTCTCGCTACGATCCGACTTCAACGCCAACAACTTCGCCCTGGCGGTGCCCGGGAAGCGAGCCTGGCGCGAACGCAGCCTCACGGCCCGCCTCGATGCCGACGGCCGATTGCTGCCAACCAAGACGGGCTGGCAGCTCGCCGGCGTCGATCAGGCGCAGCTCACGTTCGAAGCTGCCGGCGAAAAGCTGACGGCTCGGCTGCTCGAACCGATCGAAAAACTTTCCAGCCCGCTGGTGCCCGTGCAGATCGACTGGCAAGGTCCGCTTGCGGTGTGGCTTTCGCGGATCGATCCCTGGGTGAGCACGGTGGGGTGGGACGTGGATGGCGGGGGGGTGCTCAAAGCAACCCTGGTCTACACGAACGAAGGCGTTGAGATCCGCAAAGCCGTGGTCGCCGCCGAGCCGTTTCGCTTGAGCGGCGGCGGCCTGTTTGTCGACGAGCGCCGCCTCGACGCCGCCCTTCAAGCCAGGTGGGATAAAATCGCCGGCCGCCTGGAAGTGCCTTCCGCAGCGATCGAGGCGGACACGCTGCTCGTGAAACTCTCGCGAACCGAAATTCGCATTCCCACGGCCGGCGCGCCCACGATGACAGGCACGCTCAAGTTCGATGGTGATCTGGCGCAAATCAACCGCTGGACGCAAGACCCGCGCGGAAATGCGCTCCGCGAAATGTCAGGCAAGTTCGCCGGCCAGGCAATGATCAGTCGCAAAGGCCGCAGTACGTCGGCCCGCTTCGACGCCACCGTCGACAACTTCCACGCAGGCGAGTCTCAGCAGAACTCGCGACCGCGTCTGGCAGATGCCCGGTCACGTGACGGCTGGCGCGAGCGTCAGCTCACCGTCAAAGCCACAGCCAATTATCTCGATGCCGACGACGTCATCGAAATCGACCGCGCCGAGATCGCATCCGACGCGCTCTCCGCCACGATTGAAGGCAAAATCGAACGTCCCTCGAGCGATTGCCTGCTCGACCTGGCCGGCACGATCGACTACGACTGGCAAACACTCGCGCCCTTCTGGCGACCCTACCTGGGCGAGGAGGTGAACATTGTCGGCCGTGAACAACGCAAATTTCTTGTTCGCGGTCCGCTCCCCAAGACCGGAACGTCCATCGCCGGCATGCTCAAACCGCTGACGGCCGAAGTCGGCCTGGCTTGGGATAAGGCCGAAGCCTACGGCCTGCCGATTGGCGGCGGCGAGATTGTCGCCAGGCTTGACCGCGGTATGGTCGACGTCAAGCCAATGAACATCGCGATCAGCGACGGCCAGCTCACGTTCGCTCCCAAGATTCGCGTCGCTCCGGAACCGGGCGAAGTGCGGATCGACAAAGGCCCGCTGCTCACACAGTTGCGATTCACGCCCGAGATCACCAGCCGCTTTATCAAGTATGCGATTCCCACCTTTGCCGATGCCGCGCAGATCGATGGACAGTTCTCGGTCGATCTCGACGGCGGCCGATTGCCCATCGACGATCTGGCCGGAGGGGACATTGGCGGCCGATTGCAAGTCCATTCGGTTGAAGTGCTGCCTGGCCCGCTTGCTCAGCAGATCCTCGGCATCGGCAAGCAGATCGAGGACCTGCTCGGCGGCCGTTTGCCGCTGCCTGGCCAGTCGGTCGCCACCGATCGCTCGCTGATCACGCTGAAAGACCAAACGATCGACGTCCGCATGGTCAACCGCCGCGTCTGGCATCGGGGCCTGCAGTTCCTAGCCGGCAAGGTGCCGATCATCACTTCCGGCAGCGTCGGCTTCGACGAAACGGTGGACATGCTGGTGGAGTTCACGGTTCCCAACGAGGGCGTCGGCAAAGGCCCGCTGGCCCACGCCGTGAAGGGCAAGACCTTCAAGGTCCCCGTCAGCGGCACGCTGGGAAAATTCAAGCTTGACGACCGGGCGATTGCGGGGCTCCTCACCCAGGGCGTGGGAAACCTCGGCAAGGGGCTGTTGTTGGACGAAGTCGGCAAGCAGTTAGACAAGTTTTTGCCGAAGCAGTAGAGTGGTTGGCATGCGCCTCCACATCCTCGGCACCGCTGGCTATCATCCCAACGAGACGCGGCAAACCGCTTGTCTGATGATTCCAGAGCTGGGCATCGTGCTCGACGCCGGCACGGGATTCTTTCGCGCGCGCGACCTGCTGCAAACCGCTGAACTCGACATCTTTCTCTCACACACGCATCTCGATCATGTCGTCGGCTTGTCGTTCTGGTTCGACATCGTCCACGAGCGCACGATCAATCGCGCCACCGTTCATGGTCAACCCGAAAAACTCGCCGCCGTGCGCGAGCACCTGCTCAGCGAGCATTTGTTCCCGGCCGCCATCCCCTATGAATACCGCCCGCTGACGTCGATCGTGCCGTTGGCCGGCAATGGTAAGCTCACCCACTTTCCGCTCGTCCACCCGGGCGGCGCCACGGGCTATCGGCTCGACTGGTCGAACCGCTCAATGGCCTACGTGACCGACACCTTTGCCACGCCCGACCTGCCGTACGTCGAACATTTGCGCGGCGTCGATCTGCTGGTCCACGAGTGCAACTTCCGCGACGATCAAAAAGAGTTCGCTGAACTCACGGGCCACAGTTGCACCACGGCGGTCGCTCAAATCGCCAAGCGCGCCGCTGTCGGCCGCCTGGCGCTTGTGCATATGAACCCGCTGATCCTTGGCGATGATCCTGTCGGCCTGGAAACGGCCCGAAGAATCTTTCCGAATACCGTTGTTGCGCATGACGGTATGATCATTGAATTCTAGAAACGCGACCGTTCACTCTGCTTTCCGCACGTCGTCGGAGGGGAATTCGGCGGTTTTCGGTGGGCCGTGTTAGCGGCCGTAGGTGTCGGGCGGGATCGTCTGAAGGAACTGGCGGACGATCTGGAACTGGACGCCGGCCGGCACAGTGTCAGCTGGGAAGACAGCCCGCAACTCGGCTACGAAATCTGGAGAAGGAGGCGGAGAGAATGTTGGAGGGATTCGCGAGTCAATGACCAACGGAGAAACGCAATGCCGCAATCACTTGCCAAAGTCCTGGTCCATATCGTGTACAGCACGAAGGGGCGTCGCCCGTGGTTGAAAGACGAGGAGATTCGGAAGCAACTCTATGCCTACAAAGCCACGACACTTCGGGACAACGTCGATACGCCCGCGCTCATTATCGGTGGCGTCGACGATCATATTCATGCGTTGTGTTTGTTGTCTCGAAAGTTCGCCATCAAGGATGTGATCGAAGAGGCCAAGACCGAAACCACCAAATGGCTCAAAAAGCAAGGGCCGCAGTACGCTGATTTTCATTGGCAAGCGGGATACGGCATTTTTTCCGTGAGCGAATCGAACGCGAAGCAGGTGAAGCAGTACATCGCAGACCAAATCAAGCACCACAAGAAGATGACGTTTCAGGAGGAATTCCGCGAATTATGCAAACGCCACGAAATCGAGATCGATGAACGGTACGTTTGGGATTAGCGGAAGCCGCCACGATCAAAGCACAACGTCGCCATGAAGCGCAGTCCCAAACCATGTCCCCAGTCCCGAAGGGGCGGCCCCATGTCAGCCCAGGCCATCGGCCTGGGTAAACGAACCAAACAATAAATCAAAGCCCCGAAGGGGCGGCCCTAATGCCGACACCATGCACCACGCAAACAACATCGCCGATCGTCACGACACATTAGGGCCGCCCCGTTGGGGCTTCGTGTGTGGTGTCGTGACCGTGACCCAGGCCGTTGGCCTGGGCTGGCATAGGGATGCCACGTTGTGGCGGAAGAGGATCGAGCGACAAGTGAGGGCCGAGCCGACGACGCCGCACCACCCAGCCAACGAATCATGCATGCCGGTTTTCAGTCCCGAAGGGGCGGCCCCATGTCAGCCCAGGCCATCGGCCTGGGTAAACTGGCGATCGCCGCGGGTGTGCTGATCCTCCTTGGTCGGTAGACGCACGCTAATCAAACTGCCGCAGCAGCTGCTTTAGCCGTTCGCGATAGCTGAAGTGCTCCACCTCAAGCAAGTGCCGCTGGGAGTGGATGTATCGAAGGCCGTCCCCCAGATCGGGCCGCGGCCCGGCCTTCAGACGGCAAAAACGGCCAGCCTGTTGGGAATCCTGGGCCAGCGCAGATAGGAATCGTGTGACCAATTGCGCCTGATAGTCGACCAGTCCCCATTGGCCGCTGTCGGGTTGGATCAGGCCGACCACAAACAAGCTGTCGTCGGTCGGATGAAACACGTTCATAAACAGGTCCGGGCGGTCGTGGCGCCAGTTGAGATGTTGCCCGTCGATGAATGGAAACGTGATGCGGAATCCCGTGGCATACACGATCACGTCCAGGGGTTCCTGGCTGCCGTCGACGAATCGCACGCCGTCGCCGTCAAGCAGAGCCACATCGGGCTTGGGGCGAATGGAGCCGTGACCCAAGTAGTAGAGCACCTGGCTGTTGATAATCGGATGCGTTTCGAACAGCTTGTGATCGGGCTTCGGCAGTCCGAAATCGTGCGGTCGGCCGATGGCGATCTTGACCGCGTATGAGGTAATTGCCCGCCGCAGCCATAACGGCACACGCCAACGCAGCAGTCGCTCGCCGAGCTGATCAATCGGCTGGCCGCGCAAGAATTTGGGCAGGTAATGGTAACCGCGCCGTACGCTGTGAAACGTGACCGCAGCGTGTTGAGCCGACTCCACGGCAATGTCACAGCCAGAGTTGCCCCCCCCGACGACGAGTACCCGCTTGCCACGTAGCACGTCGGGCGTCTTGTAGTGCGCGGAGTGGAGCGCAAGACCCGCAAACTTGCCGGGATACGCGGGCCAATTCGGATCCCAATTGTGGCCGTTGGCGATCACAACGCCCGCGTAGTGACGGACTTCGCCACCGTCGAGCGTGACCTGCCATGCGGTTTTCGGGGTTTCCACGTGTCTGCGGCTTTCAGCGCCGCGATCGCGAGAGTCGGAAAGGCTCGCCCAGGTGGGCGCGACCTTCTCCACGCGCTCGACCGATCGCCCAAACTCAATTCGCTCATAAAGCCCGAAGTGCCGCGCATACG
>SXHT01000196.1 GCA_005773095.1 Planctomycetaceae bacterium | reverse complement strand
GCTGAAAGACGACAAGACATTCCCCTATTTGGAGATTACCACGCGAGAGGACTTCCCCCGCGTGGAGGTCACTCGTGAGCCCAGCGAACATGGCACCAGGCTGTACGGCCCCTTTCCCAGCGCGGGCAGTCTGCGGGGCGCCGTCCAGGTGCTGCAAAAGATCTTCAAATTCCGCACCTGCTCGTTGGACATCGAAGAAAGCGACCCCAAGTGGCGCTGGTTTCGACCCTGCCTGCTCGCATCGATCAACCAGTGCACGGCCCCCTGCAACCTGCGCGTCAGCAAGGAGGATTACCGCAAAGACATTGAGCGGCTCAAGAAATTTCTGGCAGGGGGCAAGCAAACTCTCCTGGTCGAAATGCGGGATGAGATGGCACAGGCCGCCGCCGCTCGCAAGTACGAGAAGGCCGCACGGTTGCGCGATGAAATCCGTATGCTGGAGTCGCTTGGCGAACGAGGCGATCTGGACACGCATGTGCAGCCCGAGGTGTTCTACATCGACCCTAAAAAAGGACTGGCAGGTTTGCACAAAGTGCTGAAGTTGAAATCGCAGCCGCGGACCATTGAAGGCGTCGATATCGCGCACCTTGCGGGCGAGGACACGGTCGCCAGCCTCGTGCAATTCATCGACGGTTTGCCCTTCAAGCCCAACTACCGCCGCTTCAAGATTCACGGCGTCAGGGGGGTCGACGACTTCGCCAGCATTCAGGAAGTGATCGCACGCCGCTTCCAGCGGCTGCACGACGAATCGGAAGTGTTTCCCGACATCTTGTTGATCGACGGAGGAAAAGGGCAGCTTTCGGCCGGTTTGGCCGCATTTCGTGCCTTGGAAATCAAGCCGCCCACGGTCATCTCGCTAGCCAAACGTGAAGAGCAGGTGTTTGTGATGGACCAGGACGAGCCACTCCCATTGAGCCGGCACTCGTTTGCGCTGCGTCTGCTGCAATACGTCCGCGATGAAGCCCACCGTTTCGCGCAACACTACCACCACCTGCTCCGACGGCGTACCCTGCTCGATGAATGAAGATAGCCCAGGGATGCCCGTTCCTGAGCTTCGGGTTGGAATCGCGCGCGTGAGAAAAAACTCTTAGTGCGCGACACGCACGCGCTTCTTACGATTGCCCTCCGCGCCATTCATTTCAAACAATCGCGTTGTCTTCAGATCGAGCATCTCGGCCAGCCCATGATCGACCAGGTCATGCCCCGACACGTAGCGGCCAGGATTGATCCACTTGCCCATCTCAGCCATCGACACTTCAAACAGGTCAGCCAGTAATTGATCCATGTCTTTCTCAAGCTGACCGAAGTGCCGTGCCCATTCGGCAGCCTCGGAAAGCCCAACGTGCTCCTCGCTCTGCCATTTCATGGGGTGGAATAAGAGCACGCTGAAGGGAGTGACCAATCTTCGCTTGCACGCCGCAAACGGCCAAAGCGCTGCCGACGAGCACTCGCCGGTCACTACGCCAGTGACCCGCAAGCCGCGCAGCAGAATCAGCGACATCAGCGACAGAGCACAATAGGGGCTGCCGCCGGGCGAGTCGATAAACATGGTCATTTGCCCCCCCGGCTCGATGCTCAACAGCTTGTCGGTAATCTCGCCTTCATTGTCGGTCAGATCGCCAACCAGAGCGATCTCGTTCGGTCCTTCATGATGTGAATCCATAGTCGTGTTCCTTCTGAGGCCTTGACTGCGGCGGAGGATAGGTTGAGGCGGAACCGCCGACTCCTGTATTTTATAGCTTGACTGAACCGCCGTCGCACGCAAGATGTGGATCAAAAAATTATACGCCCTCGAGGGAACCGGCGATGCGGCATGCCCCGATTATCGGTGGCAAGCGGAAAAACCGTCATCACCGGCAAACTCGTGACCTGCGTTGCGCAACGCGCTGGCCCACGTTTCCCAGTTCATCGCTTTTCCGCCGGTCCAGCACAAGTATAATGGACTGGCGGCTGGCAATCTGGGGTTTGGGCTGCTGATTTCTGGACAATTGCAATGGGCATCAGGTTTCTTTGTCCCAACGGGCACAAGCTCAACGTCAAGGCATTCCTTGCCGGGAAGAAGGCCGTATGTCCCAAGTGCGGCGAGAAGGTGCTCGTCCCTGAACAGAGCGAATTGGGCACCGCTGGCAAGCGAACCAGCCCGCAGGCAAGGTATCCCCAGGCGGCCATTCCGCAGCCGATTGCCGTCACCGCATCGGCGCCAGGGGGGGCGGTCACCGCAGCACCCGTCTATGAACGGCCCCTCTCAGTGCAGCCAAATCTGCAGCCAATGCAACCGGCGTTTGCGCCCCAGCCAACGTTGAGCCTGCCGAGCGCCCCCCCCGCCTGCGCGGCTGTTGACCCAATCACCGAGGCGCCGACTGCCGTTTGGTACGTGCGCCCGCCTTCGGGCGGTCAGTTTGGTCCGGCCTCGGGGGACATCATGCGTGGCTGGCTGGCTGAGGGGCGTGTGACGGCGGACTCTTTGGTCTGGCGTGCCGGCTGGCCCGATTGGCGATCCGCCGCTTCGACGTTTCCACAGCTTTTTGGAGGGATGGCGCCGGTCACGGTGGTTCCGGCGACTGCCGGCCCCCTCCTGGTCGGCGTTGCGCCCGTTGTGGCGCCTGGGGTGCCGTCGGGTCTTCCGATGGGTCACTTGGTTGGGCTGCCCTTCGACGAATCGGCGACCTTGGAATACGAAGATCCCGTCGCTCGGACACGTCACCGCAGCAAGAAGGGCGCGGACGCGACGCTGGTGGTCAGCGGCATTCTCCTCGCGCTGGTCATAATCTTGTTCGTAATTCTTGGCATCGTGCTCTCACAACCGCGGCCCGAGGACGAGAAGCCCGCGGCGCCAAAAGCGAAATTAAAGCCCGCCGCCACCTCCCTGGAAAAGCCGGCCAAGGTTTTCGATCCGCAGGAGCCCAAGGTCCAGCCCCTCGAAGGCGACCCAAGCCCGCGGCGAAGCAAAGAAGACGCCCCCCTCGAAGCCGAGATGACCCATTAGGAATCAGTCCGGATCGGACAACGTCAGAGATCGCACCGGCGAGGTGGTACCTCGATTCTCCGGGGCGAGGGAGCCGCGGCCCCATTCGATGCACAGGCCTTCGCGCAGTTCGCCCATCAGCACAATTGCGAAGCCGCCATCCTCCGGCTGTGGGACATGCGAGGCGCCCAGCAGGAACATTTTTTCGGGGGGCGAAAACTGTTGGCCGTCGAGCGAACCCGCGACCAGAGCTTCGCCGGTGGCCGGATTGACAAGCTGAACGCGATACTGGCGTTCGGCCGTGCGAATGCGGAGGTGCTGACCGGCCGGTAGCGACGTCCATCGAAGCGTAACCGCGTGTTCTTGCTTGGCACTGGCAGGCAGGACGCTCACGACGAGCGCGGCCAGGGCGATTGCCGTACGGCAAACCATGGGTGGGAACTCCAACATGTTCTGGCTGCGAACGCAGCCTTTTGAGGTGCAACTAAACCCTAGTTCGATTTCCGCCGAAGGTGAAAAGTTTCCCGGGAAAATTCTTCCGTCAGCATATCCTCGGATACGTACGCACCGATAGGTTGGATCGCGCGGCGCAAGTTTAGCGGTTGTAAGGGTCAGGAAGCCTCGTTTCCAGGCACCGCCTCGCAGCCGGGTTAACGCTCAAGCGTCAGCACCCATTTCTGGAAATCGCGGTCGAGTTGCGGCCAGGAGCTGATTCCCAGGACGTCCTCGAGCGTTGCAACACCGAGCGGGTCTTGCTTGTGCCGGTCGCGGAATCGCTCGTAGAATTCGGCCAGCCTGCCGTGTCGTTGCAGGAAAAGACAAAAATACCGGGCCTGTGCATAGTTCGTCCCTTCCAGCTCGCCGCGAAAATCATCCGCTTCGATCATCATTTTCAGCGGGCGAAGTTGCCTGGCGAGAATCGTCTGTTGCAGGCCGGTGAGCCGCCAGTTTTCCAGGCCTTCCACCCACGGGCCATCGTCGCCATCGCGGAAGCGGCACTGCTCGTGGAGAGAAGCAAGGCCCTCGTTAAACCAATCGGGCTGTTTGGGAAAATCGAAGTCCGCCAAGGCATGCGTCAACTCATGGACTAACGTGCCGCCGCCCGTGCCGATGTTCATCACCAAAGTGCGATTTTGGGGCTTGTAGTAGCCGTAAACGGAGATCCCGCTGTCTCCGAACAGCTTCTTCGTGCCCAAGTTATAGCTGGTTTCGCCGGGAAAAAGCAGAACCGTAATCGGTTGCGTTGGGGGTTGATCGAAGTAAGTGTTCGCCATTGCCTCCGCCGCCGGCTGAATCGTCTTGCTGTGCCACGCGTCGAGATCTTCCTCGGGCATGTCGCCCGCGATGACAAAGGGCACCCGGACGATCACCCGCCCGCCATCCTCCAGCTTTTGTTGCAACCGGTGTGCGGTATCCTGGCAGCGATCTGACAGCGAGTTACCCGCGGCATGCCGAGGCCTGGCACGCGGCGAAGTGGGCTCCGCGGCCGTTGCCGACCTGGTCAGCGACGGCAATTCCAGCACATCATTGGGGGCGGGGGGCGCCGAACGATCCGACTTGAGCCAGGTGGACACCGCCAGAGAAGCCGCCACGATCGGCCATGGTCCCAGGATCAGCACGAGCAATCGCGTTCGGCTCATATCTCTTGAACCTAGCCGAGGTTTTGCCGCCGCACAAGCGAAAGCGAAAAGTCGTTACAATGCCGTTATGGCCACGGCAAGCGAACGCAGGGAACCCGTGCAGAAGCTTGAATTATTCACGCCCGTCCAATTCCTCAAGGGCTGTGGGCCGGAGTGCTCGCAACTGTTGGCGAAGCTCGACATCCGGACGGTGAGCGATTTGCTCTTTTTCTTCCCGCGCGACTATCAGGACCTGACGGAGCTTCGCTCCATCGACCAGATTGAGGAAGGCCGTTTGGTAAGCGTGCTGGGCACGGTGGCGGAAGTGGATGGCCGTGGGTCGGGCTTTGGCAGATCGATCGTCGGCGTGCTCATCCAGCAGGGGCCCGGTTACTTGCGAGCAGTTTGGTTTAATCAGCCATTCATGCGCGACCGATTCAAGGTCGGGCAGAAGGTCCTGTTGTCGGGAAAGGCCAGGCTGAATGGTGGACGCTGGGAGATGACGCATCCGCAGGTGAAGCAGGTTGATGGTGAAGAAAACCTGCCGGCCGGGCAGTTGCTGCCGGTGTATCCGCTGACCGATGGACTATCGCAATATCACGTGCGAAGGCTTACCCGTGCCGCGCTCGACGAGTTCAGCGGTACGTTGGACGAGGTCTTTCCTCAGCAGTATCTGTCGGCCCACAACTTGTTGCCACTCCGCAAGGCGTTGCCACAACTCCATTTCCCAGGCAACCAAAACGAACTCAGCGAGGCGCGGCGGCGGTTCGTCTATCAGGAGCTGTTCATCATGCAGCTTGCCCTGGCGGTGCGCCAGCAAGAAAACGTGATCGGGATCGCGGCCAGGCCGCTGCCAATAAGCTCAAAAATCGATGCCCGAATTCGCCGACTGTTCTCGTTTGCGCTGACCGGCGGGCAAAGGCAGGCGATCGCAGAAATTACCAGCGACATGGCTCGTCCGCAGCCGATG
>SXHT01000195.1 GCA_005773095.1 Planctomycetaceae bacterium | reverse complement strand
GCTCGCGCAGCCCTTGCGACCTCAACACGACCAACGAAAAATGCCCCTCACTCGCCCCGAAACCGCAATGACTCCATCAACTGTTCACTGCCGGTTTTGACGCGCCCATCGGTGGCCGGGTTCAACGCGCCCAATGACACTGGGGGAAAACTCCGCACCTTCTCCGGGCACACGGGCTGGGTCAAAAGCGTGGCTTTGAACGGCAATGGTAGCCGCGTTTTAACTGGGTCACAGGACGGGACGGCGACGCTGTGGGATGCCGGCACGGGGCAAAAGATTCGTACCTTCGCCGGCCATACAAACTTGGTCGGAAGCGTGGCTCTCAGCAGCGACGGCAACCGCATCCTGACCGGCTCTTGGGACAAGACGGCGGCTCTGTGGGATGCTCGCACGGGGGAAAAGCTCTGCACTTTCGCCGGGCACACGAATCGAGTCACCAGTGTTGCTCTCAGCCGCGTCCTGACCGCCTCGGCCGACGGCACCACGCGCATCTGGGATACCAAGAATGGAAAGGATCTATGCGCGCTAATCTCCATCGACGCCGGCAAGGACTGGCTCGTTGTCACTCCAGAGGGGTTATTCGATGGTTCTTCGGACGCGGCTCGGTTCATCTCGTACCGCATCGTCGGCACGCTCGAGATGGTGCCGCTAGAGCGATACCAGCAGAAGTACTGGCAGCCGGGACTTTTGGCAAATGTGATGGCGGGCGAGCGCCCGCTGCCGAAGGTGGATATTGGCAAGAGTCTGCCGCCAGTGGTTCGCTTTGCCGGTGAGCTGAAGCCGGGCCTGGAGCTGAAGTCGAACAAACTGAGCGTGCAGGTCGTGGGTGAAAGCCGTAGCGGATTTCCGATCAAGACGTTTCGGTTGCTGGTGGACGGTCGGCCGTACCGGGGCCAACTGGGGATCATTCACGTCGCGCAGCCGAAACTCGGCGAGCAGCCGGCGCGGTGGGAAATCGAACTGGATCCGGGGAGGCACTCGCTCAAGGTACTGGCGGACACCGAGTATGTGCAGGGGGCCTCGGACGAAATCGAGGTGAAGTATGTGGGCGGTGGGACGGCTCCGGTCGAGCGGCCATCGTTGTACATGCTGGCGATCGGCGTCAGCAAACACAGCGTGCCGTCGCGGTCGTTGGATTATGCCGATCGCGACGCGACCGAACTGGCTGAAGCGTTTCGCAAGCACAGCCAGTCGCTGTACCCGCAAATCGAAGCCAAGGTTTTGGTCAACGACCAGGCCACGCGGCGGGGGATCTTCGCCGGCCTGCAATGGCTACGCGGGCAGATGGCGGGCAACTCGGCCGCCGTCGGGGTGGTCTTCTTCGCCGGCCACGGCGAGAAAGATGCCAGGGACGGCACGCTGTACTTCTTGCCCTACGACTCGGAGGAGAACGACTTCGCTGGCTCGGCCATCGAAGCCCAAACTCTCAAGACGCAATTGGGTTCCATTCCCGGCCGGCTCGTGTTGATCCTCGATGCCTGCCACTCCGGTGAGATCGGGGCCGAAAAGACTCGCGGCAGTGACCTGACCGACCAGCTCTTGCGCGACCTGACGGCGGAAGGGAACGGACTGGCAATGCTCTGCTCGGCCCTGGGACATCAGAAGGCCCAAGAGAGCCGCGAGCACCGGCATGGCATGTTCACGCAAGCCCTGCTGGAAGCCATCAGCGGCCAAGGCAACGGCCAGTCGGGCGACAACGCCCTGAAACCGACGAAGATCGACGGCGGCATTTACCTCAGCGCCTTGAACGGTTACGTCAGTGCGCGGGTCAAGCAATTGTCGAAAGGCGACCAGGACCCAATCCACGGCACCGCGCGGTTCCTGCGCGACCTTCCGCTCAGCAAGCCATGAGTCCCGATTCCTTGATTGCCACACTCCGCTGCAAGTAGCGTGTACGCGGTTGATCAGATTCAAATATAGCGTGTCCGCGGGCAGCACGAGTGAATCGAGGCCCCCGTCGCCTTCGATGAAGCCGAGGGCTTGCTACCCAGTCAATTTCGGCAGCGGCCGGCTAGGTCGCCAGCGTAGGCTCGCCGCGAATGCTGACTCGGCAGCCGGTCGCAGACCCACGGCACGAGTGCCGCCGCTGCGTCGCGTCCCTTAATGGCCGGGAGCAGCCGCGAGAGAAACATCCCGACTCGCTCGTGTGTGGACAGGTCGTCGGGCACGGTGAGTTTTACGTCGCCCCGCCCCGGTCCTTTTTCTTGAGGCGTCCGATTTTCGACCTCCTCGCCTTTGACGGCGAGTGCCTTTGATGGCGGGATCGTTTTCGTCATGGAGTCCGACGGGAGCGGATGGACCGGATCGGGATGACTACCGATAAAGCATATTATCGGAAGTCAATTGGAGTAGCAGACGGAATGCCTTGCATTCGGCGGTGAGTGTTGCCTGATATGATCACGCGGTTGACGGTGAGTCGCAACTCTTTTGAAAAACGCTCTGCATGAAATGCAGAGCGTTATCCGAAAAAGTTTTTGCCTGTCACGATCATGCGGCCAGTTGCATGAGCTTGGTGAGTTTGAACGGCCGAAGGACAATTCCTCTTCGGCTTCAGTTCGGACTCCGTGCTATGCTGCGTCGCGAAGAATGCAGAGCGTGTCCAACGCCAACTTCGGTCCCTTGATCGCGTACCTCGTGCCGGGGGCGACGGCACTTTGGGGCATTAGCGAATTCGTTCCGTCACTTCGATCTTGGTTCGCTATCGTTCCGATGCAAACACCGACAATCGGTGGCTTTCTTTATTTGACGGTCGCGTCTATCGCGTGCGGCATGGTGGTGAGTGCCATTCGCTGGGCGGTCGTGGATTCCTTTCACCGCGTCACGGGGCTGCCGCTACCGGCTCTCGACTTCTCAAAGCTCGGCCGAAACGTTGAAGCGTTCAACCTGCTCATTGAGATTCATTACAAGCATTTTCAATTCTATGCGAATGAATTCGTCGCACTCGCGATCGCCTATGTGAGCTATCGGATCAACCACGGAAACGTCTGCTTGCTCGGTTGGCTTGATGCCGGCTTCCTCGCGATCGAAGCGATCTTGGTGCTGGCCTCTCGCGATACGCTCAGGAAATACGACCTACGGAGTCAGCAGTTGCTTGGCGTTGACGACACGGAGTCATGTTGTGTTTCTTCGTAGCGATTCAATCAATCACGATCGTTTGGTCAGTTCGCGTTCGACTCGGCCGACAAATTCAATCAGCCCAATGCCGATGGCCCGACAAAACGAACGCAATTCGGCAAGGTCGAGTCTCCGATCGCCGCGTTCGATCTTGCTCAGCAGCGACTGCGTCACCTTGAGCCGCTTTGCAAGCTCTACCTGAGTGAGGCCCGACTCGCCACGGGCCTCGCGCAGCAACCGCAGCATCACCTGATATTCGCGGGTGTAGATCGACTTTCCCATCCGGGCTTGCCTTCCCAAATGTCGGATCGTAAAGTCCTTCTTGGAATAGTCGAAATTCGACTAGTCGAGAACATCACTCCCTCATTTCTGAAAGGCGGACGATCATGGCAAACGGTGGAAGCAAACATCCGACAACACCACAGCAAGAGACGAAGACAGCGGGACAGACCGCGTCGGAGCAAACCAAGAGCGACAAGAAGTAGTCCG
>SXHT01000194.1 GCA_005773095.1 Planctomycetaceae bacterium | reverse complement strand
TTCACGCTGCGAAAGTGATCCTCATGCCGATCGACACAAAAAAAGTCAGCCGCCGACAACTGAACTTCTCAAATGAGCAGCAAGTCCTTGTCGAAGCCGAGCGGTTGGCGGCCGGCAGGGCTCGTCCGCTGGGTAATTGGACGATGGGGCAGATCCTCAAGCATCTGGCGATCGTGATGAATGGCTCGATCGACGGGCTCAATTTTTCGGCGCCCTGGTATGTCCGCCTGCTCGCTCCGCTATTTAAGAAACGTCTGATCAGCAGTCGCATGCCCGCGGGATTCAAGCTTCCTCGCGATGCCGAAGCAAAAATCGTGCCGCCGGCAACCATCTCGACGGACGAAGGTCTCGCGGCATTGCGCTCGGCCGTCGAGCGCCAACTCACCGTCGCCGAGCGGAAGCCCAGCCCGGTCCTTGGACCGATGACCCGCGAGGAGTGGACCAGGCTCCACTGCCGCCACGCGGAACTGCATTTGAGTTTTCTGACGACGGAATAGGTTCGCGGCGTTTATCTTGCTACTATCTGCCCAGGTGCACTCC
The DNA here is from genome assembly GCA_005773095.1 of Planctomycetaceae bacterium. GTDB lineage: Bacteria > Planctomycetota > Planctomycetia > Pirellulales > PALSA-1355 > SXHT01. Next base: position 4,248 of record SXHT01000194.1, on the reverse strand, counting down.
GATGGCCGACCCTCAAAATTTCGACAAGCTCGGAAGTTTTTATCTCGGTAAGACGTACGACTTGGAGGCGGGCATCACCAAAGACCCGCTCGTGCTCTATGAGTCGAAAGATCTGACCACGCACGGTGTCTGCGTGGGCATGACCGGCAGCGGCAAGACGGGACTCTGCCTCGCGCTGTTGGAAGAAGCTGCGATCGACGGCATTCCCGCGATTGCCATCGATCCCAAGGGGGACCTCGGCAATTTGCTGCTGGCTTTTCCCGATTTGACGCCGGAGAGTTTCAAGCCCTGGGTCGATCCGGCGGAAGCCAGTCGCCGCGGCATGACGGTCGACGAGTTTGCCGCCAAGACCGCCAGGCAATGGAAAGACGGCCTGGCCGAGTGGGGCGAAGACGGCCCGAGAATTCAGCGATTCAGAGACGCGGTCGATATCGCCATTTACACACCGGGCAGCACCGCGGGATTGCCGCTGAGCGTGCTCAAGTCGTTCGATGCGCCGGAAAGTGCCGTGCTCAACGATTCCGAGGCGCTGCGCGATCGCATCGGCTCATCGGCGTCTGGACTGCTTGCGCTGATGGGCATCGAGGCAGATCCTTTACGCAGCCGCGAGCACATTTTGCTCTCGAACCTGCTCGAAGCCGCCTGGCGCAACGGCCACAATTCAGACCTGCCCACGCTGATTCGCGAAATCCAGAAACCGCCGTTGAAAATGGTCGGGACGGTCCCGCTCGACAGCTTTTATCCCGAAAAGGAGCGGTTCGAGCTGGCCATGCAGATCAACAATCTGCTCGCGTCCCCGGGCTTTAGTGCGTGGATGGAAGGCGAACCACTGAACATCGAGCGGCTGCTCCACACGGCCCAAGGCAAGCCGCGGCTGTCGATTATCTCGATTGCACATTTAAGCGATGCCGAACGGATGTTTTTCGTGACGCTGCTGTTGGGGGAAATGATTGCCTGGATGCGATCGCAGTCGGGCACGTCGAGCTTGCGGGCCCTATTGTACATGGACGAAGTCTTCGGCTACTTTCCGCCGAGCGCCAATCCGCCCAGCAAGACGCCGATGCTGACACTGCTCAAGCAGGCTCGCGCGTATGGTCTGGGCGTGGTGTTGGCCACGCAGAACCCGGTCGATCTCGACTACAAAGGCCTTTCCAACGCGGGCACCTGGTTTCTCGGCCGCCTGCAGACGGAGCGCGACAAGGCGCGCGTACTCGATGGACTGGAAGGCGCCTCGACCGCGGCGGGCGCACAGTTCGATCGCGCGAAGATGGAAAGGATTCTGTCGGGCCTCGGCAACCGCGTGTTTCTGATGAACAACGTCCACAGTGACCAACCGGTGGTGTTCCAGACGCGATGGATTCTTTCGTATCTGCGCGGGCCGCTGACGCGCGAGCAGATCAGCACGCTGATGAGTCCGCGCAAACAGTCGTTGGCCAGTTCGCCCGGCGAACCATCTTCGGCGAAAGCCTCTGCGGCCGGCCCGGGGACAGGCAACCAACGGCCGATTCTTCCGTCCGGGATTCCTCAAGTGTTCCTGCCGACGAAAGTGATCCCCTCCGGAGGGCATTCCTTGGTCTACAAGAGCGGCGTGCTGGGAAGCGCGAGGATCCATCTGATCGCCGAGAGCAACAAACTTGATTCTCGCAGGAACGTGTGCTTGATCGCGGAGTGTGGCGGCGAGTTGCCGCAAGCGATATGGGATGAAGCGGCCTATCGCCTGGAGGACGAACCCTCATGGTCCGCCGAGCCGAGCGGCAATGCTCGCTACGAAGAATTACCCGCCGAGCTGACGCGCCCCAAAGACTTCGCGAAGCTGTCGTCGGCGCTCAGGGATCATCTTTATGCATCGGAACTGCTCAAACTTTGGAGGTGCAAGAGTCTCGACGAATTATCCCGGCCGGGCGAATCACAAGCAACGTTTCGCGCGCGGCTGGCCGAAGCCTCTCGGCTGGCCGGCGAAGAGGAAGTGCGTAGGGCGCAAGCGGATTTCGCGGCGGACAACAAGCGTTTGCTCGACCGCCGCCGTCGTGCGGAACAGCGACTGGAAAAAGAAAAGTCTCAGCGCGGGAAGCGCATCATGAGTTTTATTTTGCGGATGCTAACCTTCGTACCAATGCTGATTGTGAAGGGGCTGTTGCTGGTGAGTCAGGGAAAGCTCAAGGGCATGACGGGCCGTGGAGGACTCACCTCTGCACGCGAGCTGAACAAAATGGGCACCGCGGGGCGCGAAATGGGACAGGTGATGGGTGAACAAACCGACGTTCGCCACGCAGCCCAGGAATTGGAAGCGGTCGATCGAGATCTGGAGGCTCGCCAGCAGGGTCACCAGACCACCCTTGCCGAGATCGCAAGCCGCCACGATGTCTCGCGGCTCGTCCTGGAGGAGGAAGCTTTTCGGCCCAAGAAGTCCGACATTCAGGTCAATCGCGTGGCAATCGTCTGGCTGCCTTACGATGACGACGGGATGGGAAAGCACGAACCAGCATTCGAGTTGCCGGCAAAATAGCACAGGCTCAAGCCGCGGATGTGCGTCCGCAACGTATCGACCCATTGCAGCAGAATGTCTTCTATCGGCCGTTTGAATCCGAGTTACATTCCTGCTTGCAGGGCTTCGAGGTGGCGAACGAAATGGTCGCAGAGCACTTCTTCGTAAGTGACCGGATGCGATTCCAACACGTGGCGTAGTGCTGGTCCCAGTTCTTCATGCGTCAGCACCGAGCCGAAAGTGCAGTGCAGAATCTGCCTGCCAGGATTGGTGAAGCCGCGGCCGCGAGGCACATCGGACCAATGCTCCAAGTACATGCTTTCCAGCGGAGTCTTGCTCGAAACCGCGGCCGGCGGTGGAACACTGGCCAGCGTTGCCGATACGTGGTAGGTGGCTTTGTCGGTGGCATATCGGCTTCGGGCGAATTCGACGATTCTTCGGAAGAGCGCCGCATCATGGCGAGCCACAACGCGCAAAGCTTCCAGGTAGCTTGTGCCGGCGGTCTTGACGTGAAAGCGGCCCTGTGTGGCCTTGGCGAGCGCCGTGTACATCGAGAGCTTATCACTGCCTGAGTGCAAACTAAGCTTGTATGGTCCGAGCATCTCCGCAATCGCAGCATGATCGACGAGCGATCGTTCGAGCGCCGGCAAATCGCCCCTAAAGTCCACCCCTTTCTCGAAATCACCAAGAAACCGTGGGGCCAGGCTCAGCAGCTTCATGCCGCGCTTCAGGCATTGCTCGGCGATGATAAAGTGTTCGGCCAGCGCGGTCGGCTGCTCGGTTTCGTCGACGCTCAATTCGATCTCGTAGTCGCGCTTCGCCGCAGTTTGCACCTGGCGAATGTAGTCGGCCAGCTCCACTGCTTCGTTGATCGCGAGGCCGTATTTCACCGCTGCCCGCAAGAGCGTCAATTCGTCGAAGTCGATTCGCCTGCCGCTGGGAAGTTTCACCGTTCGGTCTCGATAACCATCGAGCCAATCGACTTCTGCGGCAAGCGGTGCGAACTTGGCGCGGGCGGTGGGCTCATCGTAGTTGTCGGCCTGGGCATCGACGAAGCCAGAGGGGTCGATCGTAAAAAATGTGAAACCCGCTGCAGCGGTCACATCCACATCGGCAGACGTTTTCAGGTGATCGGCATCGGCGCCGGAGCGGCCGGCCCACCCGGCAGACTTCATGCCCTTCAAGGCGTCGTCCATCACTTGCCGCGGCGTGCGGCGCGTACGGGACATTTCGCGGATCGATTGCTGCGGAAATATCGGCTCGATGCCCGCGCCGGCTCGTTTCATCGCGGCCACATGCCCGGGCGTCGCCAGCCCCGTGCGATCGCCGAAACCAAAACTCGGGTTGAGACCAAGCGTGACGGGTTGCATGATTCTTGTGCTGCCGCCTGCGGCCGCCCTCGACCGTCTGCGAACCCGCTGGCGAGCCAGATAATTACCCCGTAAACCCGCTCACAATGAGCGAGATGTTCTGACCGCCGAAACCGAAGCTGTTTGAGAGGGCGTGCTGCAACTTCGCCTGGCGGGCCACATTCGGAATGTAGTCCAGGTCGCAGTTGGGGTCCGGGGTCTCGTAATTGATGGTCGGCGGCAGCACCTGGTCGCGCAGCGCCATCAAGCAGATGATCAGTTCGGTCGCGCCAGCAGCGGCAATCAGGTGGCCCATCATGCTCTTGGTGCTGGAGATGGGTGTGGTTTTGGCGTACCTGCCAAGCGCGGTCTTGATGGCTTGTGTTTCGACCTTGTCATTCACCTCGGTGCTGG
>SXHT01000193.1 GCA_005773095.1 Planctomycetaceae bacterium | reverse complement strand
GTGGGGGCGGGGGGGGGGGGGGTGGTGGTGGACGCGGTGGCTACGGCGGCGGAGGAGGAGGACGTGGCGGCTACGGCGGCGGTGGCGGCGGCGGAGGACGCGGTGGCTACGGCGGCGGTGGCGGTGGCGGAGGACGCGGTGGCTACGGCGGCGGTGGCGGTGGCGGAGGACGCGGTAGCTACGGCGGCGGAGGACGCGAAGACTACTAGTCGTCCGATGCCGTTACGCACTAGAATCATAAGTTCAACCAGCAGCCGGAATTCCCAAGCTGTCCGACTGCTACCCTTTGTCTTGTTCCCAGGTTGAGCCTGGAAAGAAGTCCCACGCTTACCTTAGGCCATTGAAAGAGATTCCCGATCATGTTTTCAGGTCCTCGCAAGTTCGGTAAAGCGGCGATGATGAAGCGCCGGCCCGTCAAGCCAAAAATTCGCACGAAAAAGAAGGATCCGATTTTCGTCGATGGCCAGCGTCCGCGTCCGATGTATGTCGATTACAAAGACCTGGACCTGCTGAGCAAACTCACCAATCGCCAGGGCAAGATCGTGGGGCGTCGCAAGAGCGGCTGCACCGCCGCGAGTCAGCATGCCGTTACCGCCGCGATAAAGCGCGCGCGCTTCATGGCATTGTTGCCCTACGTATCAGACTGATGTCTGCCTGCGATGAACGAGCCGGGATGAAGGAGGAGAGACGAAGCGTTTCTCGTCCCTCATCGGTCCCCCCTCACCCCTCATCCCGTATGTTCAAAACGACCCGGCGCGTCGAGTTCCGCGATACCGACGCCGCCGGCATCATGCACTTCTCCGTGTTCTTCACCGCCATGGAGTCCGCAGAATGCGAGTTCCTCCGCAGCCTCGGCCTGGGGGTTGTGATGCCCGATCTCGCCGGTCAAATTGCCTTTCCACGAGTCTCCGCGCGGTGCGACTACCAAAGTCCGTTGCGGTTCGAAGATGAATATCAAATCGAAGTCACCGCGGCACGCATCGGCGGCACGAGTGTGACCTACGATTTCACCTTCACGTTCGGCCAGCGCGCGATTGCCGTCGGCCAGATGACCAGCGTTTGCTGCCGCATGTCGTCCGACGGCACGCCCACTCCGATTCCAATTCCAGAGTCGATATTGCAAAGACTGCGCGACTCATGAGCCAACTAATCGTCACCGAGGTCTCCAAGCAGTATCCCACGCGATCGGAGCCGCTGGTGGTGTTGCGCGGCATTTCCTTCGAATTGTCCTCCGGTCAGAATCTGGCGGTCTTGGGCCCCAGCGGTTGTGGCAAGAGTACCTTATTGCACATCCTTGGCACGCTCGATACACCGACCACGGGCAGCGTCTCGCTGGACAACGTCGATCCTACCAGGCTCGACGAACCGGAGCTTGCCGCATTTCGCAACAGCCGCGTCGGATTTGTCTTTCAGCACCATCATTTGTTGCCGCAATGCTCGGCGCTGGAGAACGTGCTCGTGCCGACCCTGGCAAGCTCCACGGCGACCCCAGGCGCCTTGGAACGTGCGCGAACTCTACTCGACCGCGTTGGACTCTCGGATCGGCTCGATCATCGGCCAGCGGAGCTTTCGGGCGGCGAGCGCCAACGGACGGCGATTGCTCGCGCGCTGGTAAACCGCCCTGTCCTGCTCTTGGCCGACGAACCCACGGGCAATCTTGACCGCGCGAGCGCCCAGCAGGTTGCAGGTCTGCTTCTGGACTTGCAGAGCTGCGAGCAGACGATGCTGATGATCGTCACCCACAGCATGGAATTGGCAGCGCTGCTGCAAAGTCGCGTTGCCCTTGCCGATGGCAGGTTCACTCCTGCATGACGTGCCGACCGGCCTATCATTCACACCGCATGCCCACCGCATCCTCCACCTCCCGCCCCGAACTGCTCGCCCCGGCCGGCGATCGTGACTGCGTCCGCGCCGCGGTTGAAAACGGCGCCGATGCGGTCTACTTCGGCCTGGATTCCGGATTCAACGCCCGTGCTCGCGCAACGAATATTTCGCTCGCCGACTTGCCCGAAGTAATGCGGTTCCTGCGTCGCCGCGGCGTGAAGGGTTACGTCACGCTCAACACGCTCGTCTTCAGCGACGAATTGGAGCAGGTCGAACGCACCGTACGGGCAGTCGCGTCGGCGGGTGTCGATGCGGTCCTGGTCCAGGACCTGGGCGTTGTCCAGATGATCCGCGCGATTTCCCCGGATCTGCCGATCCATGCCTCCACGCAAATGACCCTGACCAGCGCCGAGTGCATTCGGTTTGTGGAATCGCTGGGCGTGGACCGGGTTGTCCTGGCCCGCGAACTGTCCGTCGATGAGATTCGCAAGATTCATGCGGAAACCCCCATCCCGCTTGAGGTCTTTGTGCATGGGGCACTGTGCGTGGCGTACTCGGGCCAGTGCCTGACCAGCGAGTCGCTCGGCGGCCGCAGCGCCAATCGCGGCCAATGCGCCCAAGCCTGTCGAATGACCTACCAACTCGTCTGCGATGGGCAAGACATTAACCTCGGCGAACAGAAGTATCTGCTCAGCCCGCAAGACCTGGCGGCGTTCGATCGGGTTCCCGATCTGATCGCGGCCGGAGTCATGGGATTCAAGATTGAAGGCCGGCTGAAAACGCCGGAGTACGTGGCCAATATTACATGGCACTATCGCCAGGCGATTGATGCGGCGATGGCTGGCAGGCCCGTCGACTTCACGCCTCGCGATGTGGCAGAGATGGAGCTGTCTTTCTCGCGTGGCTTTTCGCACGGCTGGCTCGACGGCGATAATCATAAAGTGCTCGTCCCCGGCTTGAGCTCCGCCAAACGGGGTGTTTTCCTGGGGCGCGTCTGCGACGTCCGCAAAGGACGCGTGGAGGTTCAACTCTCGGCGAGCCTCAAGCCCGGCGACGGTATCGTGTTTGCCGGCAACCGAGCCCGCGTCGGCGAGCCTCCGGGAGACTCGCGATCGCCTCTCGAAGTGCCGCGACCATGGGACGAGCAAGGTGGACGTGTGTATGAACTGTTCGTCCGCGGCCGCCGCGAGCACGAGGCTGTTTCCTCCGGCGTCGCGGAGCTGACCTTCGGTCATGGCATGATCGACTTCGCCCAACTCTGGCCTGGCCAACAAGTATGGAAGACCGACGACCCCGAGCTCACCTCCAGGTGGAAGAAAACTTACACATCGCCCGATCCGCTCCGCCGCGTGAGCGTGGATTTCATCGTCTCTGCCGAGGTTGGAAAGCCACTCGTCATCGAGGCCGCAACCGAACACGGCGGAAGATCGCGCGCCCAATCATCCGACCCGCTGGCGGTGGCCACCAGGCATCCGGCCAGCCAGCAACTGCTCCGCGAACAACTGGGCCGACTCGGCGGATCGGTGTATTCGCTGCGGTCGCTTCAAGCAACGATTGTCGGCGGCCCGATGATCCCGCTGAGCGTGCTCGGCAGCCTGCGTCATGCCTTGATTCGCCAGCTCGACGCCGCCGGCGAAACTCTGCCCACACGACGAATTGCCACACGTTCCGTGCTGCCGGACCTGCGTAAAAGGCACACGGGACAGCCTCTGGGTGGCGCCGTCGCCAGTGCCAGACAAGAGCCGGCGGAGCAGGCATCGCTCATCCCCGCGACCGCGGACCGAACACGCGGTCTGCCTGCTACCCTGCACGTCCTTTGCCGCTCGCTTGGGCAATTGAACTCGGTCCTCGAATGTGGTGTCAATCACGTCTACGCAGACTTTCAGGACATCCGCCAATTCCGCGAAGCGGTTCAACTTGCCCACGCCTCCCAGGCGAAGATTCTGCTCGCCACCCCCAGAATCCAGAAACCCGGCGAGATCGGCATCTTGCAGGCTCTTTCCATGCACGGCGCCGATGGCATGCTGATTCGCAATCTTTCCGGCTTGTTGTTTTGCAACGAGCAGGCAACTTTGTGGGTGGCCGATTTCTCGCTCAACGTCACCAACGAGCTGACCGCGAATCTGCTCCACGAGCATCGGGCCGAACGAATCACCGCGTCGTACGACCTGAACCGCGACCAATTGCTCGGCCTGGTTGCCGCCGTGCCGCCCGACTGGCTCGAAGTCGTCGTCCATCAGCACATGCCGATGTTCCACATGGAGCATTGCGTGTTCTGCGCGGTGCTCTCGCCGGGCACCAACAAAACCAACTGCGGCCGGCCATGCGACGTGCACCAGGTAAAGCTCCGCGACCGCATCGGCATGGCGCATCCGCTGAAAGCCGACGTCGGCTGCCGAAACACGCTCTTGAACGCCGTGCCGCAGAGCGCCGCGGAAGCGGTCCCCTCGCTGATCGAACGCGGCATACGACACTTCCGCATCGAGCTGCTCGACGGCCTGAACGAAGACGATCATCCTCGCCACACCATCAGCCTGTATCGAGATCTGCTCGCCGGACGCGTCACGGGCCACGAGGTTTGGAGCAAGCTGCGCGCCGCAAACCGCGTGGGCGTCACCCGCGGCACCCTGGAAGAACGCCGCAACCCCCTGGCGATCATCTGAAATCTATCCAACGGGCAGCCACATCCCAACCGGCGATAATCGAAAACCCGGCCCGTGAAGTGTGAGTTGGAAGTCTGGGTGCTCTGGAAAAGCGATGTGGGAGGCCCATTTTCCCGGGAAACACGTTGGGCAACCCTCCAACTGGACGATGCACCACGCTCAAATTCGCTGGGAAACTGAGCCAGTCCCTTGCCTGTGGAGTTCCGCTGCTGGTAGACCCGTGCGAATCGCGATGATCTGGCTTCGACGGCCCGCCGGCACTATACTTCCGCCCCATTTTCCAGCGGCTGCCGTTCTGCCGCGACACCAAGGAAGCACTTCGTGCGGGCACCATTGGCCTCAATTCAATTTTTTCGGATCTCGCTGGCGCTGGCTTTTGCGATCCTGGCGTGCGGCAACACCGGTTGCGTGCAGCGGCGGTTCACCGTGCGCAGTAACCCGCCCGGGGCGCTGGTCTATATCGACGATTACGAGATTGGCACGACACCGGTCTCGACTGACTTTGTGTATTACGGCACGCGGAAGATTCGGCTGGTGAAAGACGGATACGAAACCTTGACCGTTCTGCAACCGGTGCCCACGCCATGGTATCAGTACCCGGGGATCGACTTTGTGGCCGACAACCTGATGCCTGGCGAGATTCGCGATGAGCGGGTGCTCGACTATCAGCTGCACCCGCAGGTCATCGTACCGACCGAACAACTGCTGGGGCGTGCTGACGAGCTTCGCCGCGGCAGCCACATTGCGACGCCAGCGCCGGCGATGCCGCCGCCGAATTTCCACTCGCAACCGAATTCGCTGCCGCCCTTGGCGCCGAACTCGGCACCCGCGCCGCTGCCGGCGCCGCAGCCCGCGGCGCCCGCTTTGCCGCCACCGACGGGGTTTGATCGGTTCAACTTTTAGTGTCGTCCTCACGCGGAGCGTGAGGTCCACATTACTTGATTCCCGAGCTGCGTTGGATGGCTCCACGGACGCCGAGCATCTCTGGGTGGCGGGCGATTTTGTCGCTGAAAGCCCGCGCGTCTTTCACGATGGGCCGCAGATCGGTGGTCAGCTTTTCAATGTTGCGGGCGGCCTTGTTGAGATTGTGATACAGCTCGGGATCGCGCACCAACTTGCCGAGCGAGCCGTCTTCTTCGTTCAACTGCTTGCCGAATATTACGAACTGTCCGAGCAATTCATCGAGCTTGGTGACCGTCGAGTCGATCTTGCCGACCAGTTCCGCGCCGCCCTCGCCGAGTGGCTCGGTTAAGCCTTCCAGGTTTTTCAGATTCTTGTTGGCGGAGTCGACGGTAATTTGCATCCGGTCGAGCGTCAACCGGCTTTGCTCGAAGAGCTTGGGCAGTTCGACGATCGTGCGGCGCAGTTCCTGTTGTACTTCGTTGTCGCCGATCAGGCCGTTAATATTGTCGGTCGTGCGGTGGAAGCTATCGAGCGAGCTTTCCAGCTTATCGATGATTCGCTGCACTTGTTTGTCGTCGGAATCCATGGTTTGGTTGATCGATGCGGCCAGCTTTCTGATTTCGTCGCCGGCGCCGGTCAACGACCTGGCCGTGGTTCCCAACTCACCCTGCAAGTCGCCAAAAGATTCCAGCGGATTGCCGAGCACCGTGCCGTCAATGTACTCGCCCGGCTCAATAGACTTGGCCGTTTTCGATTCTTCTGGTGGCGAAACAAACTCGATCACCGCATCGCCAAGTAAGCTACTCTTGATCCGGGCGGTTTCGTTCTGCTTGAGCTTCACCTTGTCTTGAATCTTGAGCGTCACAATTACACCGCCGCCCTCGGCAAACTCGGTCTCATGGACGCGGCCGATGAGGATGCCGTTTTTGCGAACGGGCGTGCCTTCGGCAATGCCCGGCGCGTCTTGAAATCTCACGAACAAGGGATACGTGCCGCGCACGATTGTGGTGAGATTGCTAAACGCCACCACCAGAATGCCGGTGATCAGCACCGTGGCAATCATCACCACACCGACACGAAATTTCATCACGCGATCATCCATGACTTACTCGTGTGGCACTGCCTGGCCTGGGCGGCCGCGCAGTGGCACTTCCTCTACACGAGGCTTCCTCCGTTTTCTCGAACGTGGCTTAGCCGGCGCATTTCCATCAGCCTTTCACCCGCCTCGCCAAAGACAAATTGCAACACGCGCGGGTCGCCGCAATGATCGATCTCGTCAGGGGGACCATCGAAGATGACTTGCGGCTCGCTGGGTTTTAACCGCGAGATCGGATACACCATCACCACGCGGTCGGCTACTTTGCGCGCCGTGCGCATATCGTGCGTGACAACGACACTGGTGACGGGATAGTGCTTTCGCGTGCGAATGATCAACTCATTGATCACATCGCTCATGATCGGGTCGAGGCCGGTTGTCGGCTCATCGTAGAGCATCAGTTCCGGCTCGAGGGCGAGCGCCCTCGCCAATCCCACTCGTTTGCGCATGCCACCAGATAGCTCGGCGGGCTTCTTGGCCAGCACATTTTCCGGCAGCCCGACATCCGCCAATCGAGCAACAACGATCTCCTGCACTTCGGGCACGCTCTTGCGGGTATGCTCGCGGAGCGGAAATGCGATGTTCTGGCCGACGGTCATGCTATCGAACAGGGCCGCATTCTGGAACAAAAAACCGAAGCGGACTCGCTGGCGAGTGAGTTCTTTATCGGTGAGTGCTGCCAGGTGTTGGCCGTCGAAGAGCAGTTCGCCCCGCGTCGGCTGAACCAGTCCGATCATCGTTTTCATCAACACCGTTTTTCCGCAGCCGCTTTCGCCGATCACCGCCAAGGTTTGGCCGCGCGGAATGGTCAGCGTTATGTCGCGCAAGACATTTTGGCGGCCGAAGGTCACGGCAACCCGGCGCGCCTCAACCAGCGGGCGATTCTGCGCATCCGGATTCTGTGGAACGGCTGCCATGGTCGTGAAAGCCCAGGGACGGCCATCCCAGGGCATTGCGTGAGGTTAAAACAGCGGTTGTGTTTCCGGCCAAAAGTAGTAATACACGTTGTCGAGCCCGATCCCCAGGAATAGATCGAGCACGATGATGGTCACAAAGGAGTGCACGAACGCGGTCGTCGCCGCGCGTCCCACGCCTTCAGCCCCCGCCTCGCAATGGAAGCCCCGGTAGCAACTGATCAACGCGATTGAGGCGCCAAAGAACAGACTCTTGAAGACACCGCAGAAGAGGTCGAAATTGCCCACGACCTTCCGCGAGTTCTCCCAATAGTGATGCGAGTCGATGTGTAGAATGGCCGCACTGTATCCGAACGCCCCAACGACGCCCATGAAGATGGCCATGATCGTCAGCGTGGGAATCAGCATCAGACAGCCGAGGAACCGCGGCACGGCCAGATAATGGATCGGGTTGGCGCCCATGCTCGAAAGCGCGTCGATTTGTTCGGTGACGCGCATGGTACCTAATTCGGCTGCCATCGCACCGCCGACCCGGCCAGCCAGCATCGTGGCCGCCAGCACCGGACCAAGCTCTCGCACCAAAGTCATGTTGATCACGGCCCCAAGCCGCGTTTCCAAGCCGAAGCCCCGAAATTGGGCATAACTTTGCACTGCCAGCACCATGCCAATGAACGTGCCCGTGAGCGCGACAACCGGCAGGCTCAGCACGCCAATCTGATAGAAGTTGGGAATCAGCGTATCTCGCCGCGGCAGCCGGGTGAACAGCCACGAGAACGTACTCAGCGTGAACAGCACGAATTCGCCAAGCGCTTCGATTCCCGCCATGGTCACGCCGCCGATCGAGGCAACGTCGTCGGCAATAATCCGCAAGGGATTGAAGCTTCGCTCGATCGCTGGTGTGGTATCAGCAGCCATGGTTCAGGAGTCAGGAGTCAGGAAAGTGCCAGCCGCCAGTGCCCTGCGTACAACACCGGCACTAGCCACCGGCCACCGTCACTTTAAGCTTGCTGACCAACGTGCTAGCAAGCGCAGCGTTCGCGCAAGATCGCGAATATGTTTTCGGCCGGTCGAGCGTGCGGCTTGAAGAAACTTTGCCGGTTCTTAAGACTGGGCAGCCTGCGTCGCTGCTCGCTGCTTGCACATCAGGGCCGAGCATTTGTTTAAACGGCGGCAAAGCGACCTTCGCCGAAAATATTCGTCATCGAATACGGTCGGCGAGCGAGACTCTCACCGTCCGACCGGCGGGCCGCCGCGAAAAACCGACCCCAGCGGCCGGGAAGTTTTTCTCCCCCGGAGCTCAGCCAGCCGGGGAGCCGCCGGCACCACCGCGACAGTCGAACGTGAAAATTTTCCCGCGGGAGTCCTTTATATCCGCCTATAATCTCGTCGGAACCTTCGCCGGACAAGATGACCGTCAATTGCTGCGCGGCCTGTCGGGACATTTCCGCCATGGCCGGGGCCGGCGTGGCGGCATTCGGTTCATCGAGTTGAAACGCCAACGGCTCGGCTGGGAGCTGCCCGGCCGCCTCCACAAAACCGATTTGTAGTGGAAAAATTGGGGGTCGTTTCGTTGCGGCGCAAGCACTTACGTCAAAGGTTGGGGAAGTTGGGCTAGTTGATCAGGTCCACAGAATTAAACGGTCGAGGCATGGGAATCGGGCAAGACAGCCGCGGGAACGCTGGCCTTGTCGCGCGCCTTGACAACGGCACGAGCGACATTGTGACCGCAAAGCCCCAGCACCATCCACCCCCACGCTCTTGCCGAGCCGGGCAAAAACTGCACCGCGCGCCAGAGATCCGCAAGCGCGCCCGGTTCACCCTCGATCAATTTCATGCGCCCCAGGTTGCGATACGTGCTCGACAGTCGTTCGCGGACAAGTTTTCGATGGCGGGCATACAACTCGGGACTGCGGGCCTGAGCTTTCTCGATGGCTCGCAGGTTGCCGCGCCAGTTGCGCAGCAGGTTGCGACTCACGCTGTCGCGGCGAATGCGATAGTTCATCAACGGCTCCGGAATGTATCCGAATTCGACGCCGGCCTCGCATAGCCGCAGCCAGAGTTCGAAGTCTTCGGGGCCGCACAAGAGTGGATCGGTATCGAAAAACCCGCCGGCACGCTCGATCGCGCTGCGACGCAGCATCACGGTGGGTCCGCAGATGTCGTTGTTCACGAGCAGGCGCGGAAGCATGTCGGCCGCCGACGTCGTTTCCGGTTCGTCACGCCGCGGTGGCAACGGCACGATCTGACCGTCTAAGAGGTGGTGATAACCCGAATGCACGATTCCGACTGCGGGATGTTTTTCGAGAAACTCGACCTGGCGTGCGATCCGCTCGGGCGCCAAAACGTCGTCGCCATCGGCCACGGCCAGGAACTCGCCGCGGCTGATTTCAAAAGCGCGGCGCCGGGCACCGGCGGGCAGGCCCGTATGGTCCGCGCGCACAAGGTTTAATCGTGGATCGCCCACGGCCTCGATCCGCTCGGCCGTGGCATCGGTCGACCCATCGTCGACGACGATCAATTCCAGGTCGGCGTACGTCTGGGCCAGGATCGAATGGATCGTCTCCAGCACGATGTCCTGGAGATTATACACGGCGGTAATGACGGAGACTTTAGGCACGGGCGAGCGTTAGGCTTTAGGCACTAAGACCGATAACAGGCCAGGGTCGTTCCCCGAACTCGGACGATGGGGAATTGATTCGAATTCGCATATTCAGCCAGCGCGCGGCAGGTGCCTTCGAACGCCATGTTGACGTCGTGCCAGAAGATCGTGCCTCCGGGACGCAGCATTGCCAGCGCGTTGCGCGTGTCGGACATGACATAGTCGTAGGTGTGGGCCGCGTCGACGAATATCCAGTCGCAGGAACGGGCAAACGGCGAAAAGTCGAACTCCATCGAGTTTCCATAGAGCTGGTGGATCTTGTTTGCGACCGACGACACCTTGTACCGTTTGCCGAGCCGCTCCGGCGACAAGTCGACATTATCACGGTCCGCGCGCAGCGGATGGTCTTCGGGAAGATCCAACGTGTTAACGACCGCGTCGGCCGGGGCGTTCAGTGCGATCTGCACGGTCGTGCCGCCGTGAAAAGTGCCGATCTCGAAAAGTGTCTTGGGCTTCAGCAGCCGGATCGAGGCCGCCAGTACCCTCGCCTCGAAAGGGGATACGGCACCGTACTCGTCGCAGTAGCTTTCCAGCGAGTATTCCTGCGCATAGATTCCGGGAAAGATATCGCCAACGTCCTTGATGGGCAGGCGATACTTCAGGCTCGGCTGGGCAAGCTTGTCGGCGATCCGCGCCTCGTGATAGAGGTGGAACCAGAAATCGCGGGCCACGTGCGGATGGCGAACCATCAGCGCGGCGTAGCGAAGCTGCGTATAGCACAAGCTCATGATCTTCCGCATCGTAGCCTCAAATACTGGCTGCCCGCATGGAGCCTGCGAGGGTGAGATCTTGCAAATAATCGACCGCGCGCTCGGCCGCGGGCGTGGCTTCGCGATGCAAGAACCGCTCGGCGAACGTGCGCCGAACGTCCGCCAGGCGGTCTCCGTCGGGGGCCGCCTCGCAGAGCATTTGGATCGTCGTAGCCAGTTCTCCGGGACTGGACACCGTATACGCGGCGCCGGCGTC